>DMHB01000095.1 GCA_003449595.1 Microscillaceae bacterium
CAATACGGCCTCTTCCGATGCCTCAGTGGGGGTTTCATAGAGATAGAAATCGTATAGCCCTTCCCAAATATCTTTACCGGTGCGTTTGCGCAAGGCGATCTGCTCGCCGGATTGAAAAATGGCATAATAAAAAAAACGTTCTCGAACTTTTACTTTGCTCTTTTTGACAGGGAGTTCCTGCTGCATACTTCGCCGAAAGGCTTCGCAAGTTTGCTGTATGGGGCAATACAAACACAAGGGTTTTTGAGGCGGACATTGCACTGCCCCAAATTCCATCATCGCTTGGTTATACAGCGCCGCTTGGCCTTTAGGCAAAAGTGCTTGTGCTAAGCTTCCAAATGTTTTGGCCGCTTGTGGCGAAGCAATGTCTTCTTCGATGCCAAAAATACGCGCCAATACGCGGTACACATTACCATCCAATACAGCTACATCCTCGTCAAAAGCAAAAGATGCAATAGCAGCAGCGGTATATTTACCAATGCCTTTGAGCTTGAGTAAATCGGCATAGCGGGCAGGAAACTCGCCTCCTAATTGTTCGACAATGTAACGGGCGGTGGCCAACATATTGCGTGCCCGCGAATAGTAGCCCAATCCTTGCCAAAGACGCATCACGGCCTCGTCGGGCGCAGCAGCCAAACTGTCCACGGTAGGATAAGCCTCTACAAAGCGCTGGTAGTAGGGCAGCCCTTGTTTGACACGGGTCTGCTGCAAAATCACCTCAGAGAGCCAAATCAGATAAGGGTCTTGGGTATGCCGCCAAGGCAAATCACGCTTATGCGCCTGATACCATTCTATAATTTTATCGACAATCCACCGATTGGCTTCGTGTTGGTTTGGTTGCATATTGGCTTAATATCGTCTTAGCCGGTTGCAAATGGGTTTGGGAGTTAGATACGGGTTAAACGCATAGCCTTCTTTGCCTTCGTACCATACCTTGACCCAGTTACCGGCTTTCCCGTCTATTTCTTCATAGGTATTTGTGAGCGATTCCATCAAAAAAACAATGGCTTTGTCGGGCAAAGTAGTAAGCCGTTTGCCCTCTTTAGAAGGTTTGTCGCGCAGCGAAACCCCTCCTTGGGCATTGACTTGCAACGGGTCGGTTTTCAACAATCCGCTAAACACATAGCCGGTTTTGTCTTTATAAGTAGCCTCTACCCAAAATCCATCAACTCCATCGATGATGATAGCTTCAGCAGTTACAGTATTGAGTTTTAATAAAGTGTTGTTGGGAATATTGGCCAATACTTCGGCCTTGGGGTCGGGTTTGGCTCTGAGGTTCAAGCCCGATTTAGCACTGACCAAGGCTGTATTGTTACCCTCTTCGAGGTAAATGTTGGGGTCAACAAAGCGGGTGTTCTTTTTGTCAATATAGAAACCATAGGAAACATCTTTGCTAACCAAGGCTAAGCCATTTTTGAAAGTCCCCGCGTAGTCATATTCAAAAGGAATAACGACTTGATTTTGCTTGTCGATAAAACCTATCTTGCCTTCCACCGACATAGGCGCAAGTCCTTCGCTGAAACTTGATCCGTAATAAGGATCATACTTGAAAGGGATAACAGTACGGTTTTGATCATCGATAAAGCCCATTTTTTCATTCAGCACTACGGCCAATACCTCTTCTTGAAAGTTTAATGGGTGAGTCATTCCGGGCAGACTCGACTCGAAACATACCCCTTCATACACAAAAGGCACTAAGATTTGATTTTGGCGGTTGATAACGCCCCATTTTCCGTTTTTTTGTGCTACAATTCTCCCTTTTTCATCGCAAAAAGAAAGGGCTTGGTATTGCTGTGGAATGACCATTTTGCCTTGTGTATCAACCATTCCTGACAAGGATTCGCCACCAGAGAAATCGGATACAATGGCCAAGCCTTGTTTAAAACCGGCAACCAAGCCATTAGACAATGATTCGGAGAACAAAGTCTTCCCTTGTGGATTGATGAAGTTGGTCGCATACTGGCTATCGTGTACCACCGCCCATCCTTGCTGAAAAGGTTGTGCATCCATCCACTGAAAAGGTATGACCAATTTGCCTGTTTTATCGGCATAGCCCATATACACTGATCCAATCTGCCAAGCCTCTTTCCAAGTAGTTTTGGTGGTATTGTAAACTGCCACCAGCCCTTCAGAAAATTGGAAGGAAGTTAAATCGCCCATCATAGGCCCCATGAGACTTTCAATGGGCGGATGTGCCTTGAAGGGAATTTTGAGGGCCACTTTGCCCGTCGGATCAATGAATGAAGTAAACTCGGGGTCGTCGTCGATGAGCATAGCCAAGCCTTCCGAAAAGGGGGCGATGGCCCTTGCTTGCGCAAAATCGGTTAGCCATTTACCTTGCTGGTTGATGAGGGCTGCCTGCGGTAAAAATGGAAACATTCCATTGTTAGGATTGACCACACTTTCGTCATCCGCATATACAACTGTCAGCCCTTGTACATCGAAAGGCTCAACATACGATTTGAACAAACTTTTGTACTTGCACGGAATAACGACTTGCTTCTGGTTATTTACAAATCCCCATTTCTCGCCTTGGATGAAGGGAATCAAATCTGTTTGTGCCCAGAGGCTTTCAGAAAAAAAGCCCCCGATCCATAAAAAGAGAATCAGTAAACGCATAAAAATATACAGTGTTTTTAAATCTGGATTTTTATTTGGCAGGCAGCTGTTCGCAGTATTTCCCGTCGTTGTCGTGGTCTAACACGTGCTTGCATTCTTTGTGGCTCTTGGCGTAGTCTTTAGCCGCAGCTTGGGTTTTGAAATCTTTACAGGTTTTGCAATTGCCGTGTTGTTTGCTTCCACCACAGCCCGCAAGCATCGCCCAAGCGAATAGAAAAAATAAGGTAAAAATATGTTTCATCGGTGTTTGGAGAAATAAGAGAGTAAGAAAGTTGTCTTACAAATTTACACTTTTCGCACCGAGATAAAAACATCCCGCCAAGGGGGCTATCGAAGCATTTTCAGGGTTTTGTGCAAGGCTTTTACAAATGTATCAATTTCGTCGCGGGTGTTGTAAAGGGCAAAAGAAGCGCGGGTAGTGCCGCTGATGCCCAAGCGTTGCATCAAAGGCTGGGTGCAATGGTGGCCGGTGCGCACGGCAATGCCTTCGTTGTCGAGCAGGGTGCCTATGTCGCTGTGGTGCGCGCCATCGACCACAAAAGAAATCACGCTGATTTTGTGTTTCGCTGTGCCAATGATTTGCAGCCCGTCGATGGATTCTAAGGCTTGGGTGGCATATTGCAGTAGGTCGGTTTCGTAAGCGGCAATGGTTTGTTTGTCCCACTGCGCTAAATAATCGAATGCGGCCTTGAGGGCGATGGTGTCGCCAATGTTGGGCGTACCGGCTTCAAACTTGAAAGGCAGCTCGTTGTAGGTAGTTTTTGTAAAAGTTACTTCTTTGATCATTTCACCGCCGCCGTGGTAGGGAGGCATCGCTTCGAGCCATCGGCGTTTGCCATACAAAGCCCCAATACCGGTAGGGCCATAAACTTTGTGGGCTGAGAAGGCATAAAAATCGGCATCCAACGCTTGCACATCGGGGCTGAGGTGAACGGCTGCTTGCGCGCCATCTACAAACACCACAGCACCCACTCGATGCGCTGCGGCGATGATTTCTTTGACTGGGTTGATAGTGCCCAAAGCATTGGAAACGTGTACAATCGATACGAATTTGGTGCGCTCGGTGAGCACCTTCGCGAAAGCGTCCATTTCCAGTTCGCCTTGGTCGGTGATGGGAATGATGCGCAGGGTTACTCCTTTTTCTTCGCAAAGCATTTGCCAAGGCACAATGTTAGAGTGGTGCTCCATGGTAGAAATCAGCACCTCGTCGCCAGCTTGGAGGTTTTGTCGGCCATAGGTTTGGGCTACCAAGTTGACGGCTTCGGTAACGCCACGGGTAAATATAATTTCGTCGGTAGAGGCTGCATTCAAAAACTGGCGCACGGCCTCGCGGGTATCTTCGTAATCTTGGGTGGCTTTGGCAGCCAAATAATGCGCCCCACGGTGAATATTGGCGTTTTCGGTTTCGTAATAATGGGTCAACGCCTGGATTACGGACTTGGGTTTTTGGGCGGTGGCTGCGTTGTCGAAATATACCAAGGGCTTGCCGTTGACTTGCTGGTGCAAAATGGGGAAATCGGCGCGCACCACCAGCGGATCAAATGGACGAATAGAGGTAGGAGAAAGCGTTTCCATAGTTTTCAAGGATATGTTTTTCAAACAGTGCGTAACAGCAGATTGTTTGTGCAGGATTTTGATTGATCAAATTTAGCAGTTTTAAGGCGTATTCAGAAGAAATGAGCGCCTTTCGGGAGGTAAATAAACTTTTGGCTGGCCGGTGTTTGGTTTGCGAAATTTTGAGGGTCTTGGAAAAGCAAAACACCTTTAGCCTGGATTGCAAATACTGGATAGTTTAGAAAAAAGATCGTCCATTTTTACATTTGTCGAAATTCAATGTTTACAATTTTTTAACATTGATTACTTGTAATTGTCATTTTTATAAAATACCTTTAACCATATTTAAGTACTAACTCTTAAACCTCTTCTTTTATGAAAACAAAGTTTCACAAAGTTTCACAAAGTTTCACAAAGTTTCACAAAATAATGATTGCAGCCGTTTTTGCAACTTTTTTTGTGGGTTTTTCGGGCTGTAAACAACTTACCCCGAAGCAAGACGTAAAGCCCAAATCGGCCACAGCCGGCAAAATTCCTACTTACGAGGAAATTCCTGTTGTCCGTACCCGCACCATCCGCTTGGCCAATGGCCGCCAAGACCAAGCTTACCTCCCTTTCTTGGAAGTAAAGACCAAAGCCCAGTTAGATAGCCTGCTGAAAGCGAACGAAAGTTGGAGTACAGAACAACAAACT
>DMHB01000422.1 GCA_003449595.1 Microscillaceae bacterium
AAGGTTTTTAGCAATGGCATAGATGTAAGTACTAATTTTTGCAGTAAGCACAAAATCAGTGCGTAAGGCTTTTTGCCAAAACACTATAACGGCTTCTTGATATACATCTTTGGCTTCATCTTCCGAACCTTTATGATTCATAATCATCTTGACGATGGTTCGGTAATTTTGTTTGTATATGAAGTCTAAAGCTGTTTCATCGCCTTTCATAATTCTTTCAACAACTTCACTATCTTTCATTGCTATTGAAAGGCGCTTTTGCATCTTGATACGCAGTGATTGCAAAAGGTAACCTGTAATTTTTTGAACACACCATTATTTTTTTAACAATCATCGTTTCACTTAGCTTACTATTTTAAAATTGATAGTTTTTTGTTGTCATTCTAACAACACTTTGGCCTTTTTTGTAATCACCCAAGCATTGTTTTTTTTCTCCAAAACACCCGGCTCTAAAGTCAAAATACGTGTTGGATTGTTCAAATGGTTCATCAGTTCCACATAAGGTTTGAGGGTGGTGTCTAACTGTGTGAGGGGGAGGTTTTGGTATTCACTCCGGTCAACAATGCGGTAAAAGACCTGTTGTGCGTCGTCGAGGTGCATTTCTATCTTAAAGAAATTTTCTCGGGTTGGCTCGGTTCTAAAGTCGTGGGGCAAAAAATAATGACTATTTTCGTAGGGTTTGGCGTAGTAAATCTGCACATCGGCTGAGTATTGGCTTTCTAAGTGGGCGGTGCGCTGTGCGTAAATTTCTTCGGGGCTAAGGCGTTCTTCGTCGCTGGTTTTTACTTGCAGGTTGATTACTTCTTGCATCAAGGTGCTCAGTTGGTCGTTGGTTTGCACCAATTTGAGGCTCAACGACTTGAACTCTTTCAAGGGAGTCATTGCATCAATACGGTTGTCTAACCGGCTGTATCGCTCTTGGAGGTCTTCTTCCAAAAGCATCATTTGTTGTTTAAGTTGCAGGTTTTGATACACCAAAAAACCAATCCCACCCATCATGGCGAGTAAAATAAAATAAATAAGCATACTACTTTTGGGGCTACTATTTGAATCATTGTCGGCTTGGGTGGCAGCATTATCTTTATTGGCAGCTACATTTTTGTCTTCTTCTGTTGCTTGGTTTTTGGTAGTGGCGGTGCCATTGGGTAGCACTTCATCGCGAAGTTTGCGCCAGTCGGCCTGCAAGGTTTTGAATCCTTCTTCCCAATTGGGTGGATTTTTTTTGTTTTTACGGAGGTCGTTGGTCAGGTCAGTAGTTAGTTTGTCGAGGCGTGCTTCCAATTTACCCTTGCCATAGGTTTCGTATCGTTTGTCTTTAAAGCGCCTCACAAGCCAAAGGGCATCTTTGAACCTTTCGGGGATGGTCGTTTCCAAGCTTTTCAAATCTTGGCAGTCCACCGCCACTTGGTTATTGTTGTTGTTTTGTTGGTTGATAAGAAACTGGGCGGTTTTGCACAAGATGTTTTTCTTGGCGGTTTCAAAGGCAAATTCTTCATCAAAATCTTGCGCAAGGGCAATGCTACCCAAGCCAAAAAGCCAAAGTACAGGTAAAAAACGGGCTAAAATACCCAAGTAGTTGCAGAAAGATTGCATAATGTGTCAGCCTAATGCCCTAAATTAATAATAAATTATGAAACAGCCTCATCAAGTACACACGAAGCCTGTCAACCATTTATCAAAATAAGTACGGCGAAAGGAAAGTAACCTACATTTTTTTGATCATACAACAGTACAACCGCTCATCTTCAATGATCAACTCGGTCAGGTTTACATAAACCGGAAACCGATATTTGTATTTATCGATGGCTTCAAATACCTCTTGGGTCTTCAATACTTTCATATTTTCTTGGTGCAAAGAAGACAATTCTACTGTGGCGCGCAAGTTGTAAGTAGGAATTAACTGGGTGATGCGTTGTTGTAGTATTTCGGATTCTTTGTAAGCAAATATTTGTTCTGCTGTATAGTTATAAAGCACAATCTCTCCTTTCTCATTGGTAACCACAATGCCCTCGGTGATATTGTTGAGAATGGTATTGAGCTTTTGCTGTTCTTTCTGGGCTGTTTTATACCTTTTCTCAATTTCTTCTTGGGCTTCTAACAGCTCTAACGCATTGCTTTTTAGTTCTCGCTCTTGGTTTTTGAGCATATCGGTCATTTTTTGTGCTTCGTCTAACAAAGCCCTGTTTTTCTGACTGGTTATTACCGAAATGATTGCCGAAGCCAACGTTTCGCTCAGTTTTTGCAAAAAGTCAATCTCAAATGGCTCATACTTTTTGAAAGAGGCCAACTCGATGATGCCAATGGTACGCCCTTCAAAGAGCAAGGGCAAAATCAGCAAATAATTTGGCGAAGCATATCCCAACGCAGTGCCAATTTGCAAATAAGATGCCGGCACATCGTCGAGTAAAATGATTTCTTTTTCTTGAAAAGCACGCCCCACCAAACCTTCTTCCAAGTCAACCTGCTTCTGGATAAACTTTTCGCGACCATACGCATACGAAGCAATGAGTGCTAAGTATGGCTTTGCCGAGTCGTCTTCGTTTAGCACAAAAAAACCGCCCTGAATGCTTTCCAAATGCTTGGTCAGGTCAATGATTACCTGCCGGCAGAGGTGTTCGATGCTGTCGCTGCTGCGGCGGATGATGTCGGCAAATTTGGCCAACCCTTGGATAGACCAACCTTGTTGCCTGTCTTCGTCATAGACTGCTTGCAGGTTGCGCCCCATATCGAGCAAAATTTCACCCATCTCGCTGCCCGGCTCATAATGAATCAGGTTGGTGTCGAAATTGCCACGGCTAACCGCTACCGCATAGTTTTGGATGGCAATGAGGCTGGCTTTTACTTGGTTGGAAGCGCGTGCTATGCCTGCAAATTCGTCTTGCCTGCGGTCTAAATCGTCGGGGAGATGCCCTCGGGAGATTTGCTCTAAGAAATTTCGGATGGTAATGTTGCCATTCAAAATATTGACCCCCAAGAAAAGCCCTATGCCGTAGGTAATTAAAATAAGCACAAAACCAATCAGAATAATCAAGTACAGAAAATTGCTCCGTTGCGCTGCAAATCCCTCTTCGATTTTCTCGACCCGTTTGCGTTCCAAATGGTTGAGGTCGGCAATCGATTTTTCGATGTTTTTGACTGTGGTGATGATGTCGATTTTGAGCAATTTGCGGAGCAGGTCTTTGTCTCGCACACTTTCAAAAGCAATGATGGCTTGTTCTTCTGTTTGTTGTAGCTCGGCCAATTGTTTGCCCAAACTGATATACACTACCTTAGCATCGCTGTTGTTGGTCTGCGAAATAAAGTGATAAAGGCTGTCTTTGGTTGCCGGAATACCCACCAGCCAAATTTTGCGGTTGTCGTTGACATACTGCTGCTCGTTGAGCAGAATATACGTAGTGAGGTTTTGCTGGGTGCGCTTTACCTGATCCAATAGTTGGTCGCTTTCTTTGAGGATGCGCTGGGTTACTTGGTATAAATTTCTGTTTTCTTGCAAGGCACTATTCCAAAACGAGAAGATGAAATAAATGACCCCCACCACGCTGACAGCAATGATGATGAAAGTCCAAGTCAACACCCCTTGCAAGCTGGTGAAATCGAAGCGGAGTTGTATTCTTCTACGGGTGGGGCTTATACCTTGGCTACTCATAAATCACTACAATTAAGGGTATTTATTCTTCTTCTGCAAGTTTTGTAACTGGCTTGTTGGGCTTGGCATAGGCCAGGCGCGCAATGGGCTGGGCGTTGTAATAAGCGTCTAACCCCGTAGAGCATATTGTGCCGGCTGCGGCCAAATCAATAAATCCATCGGGTTGTAGGCAAGCTGCAGGCACCCATACTTCTACCACTGAGCCTATCACCAATATAGTGCCATTGATAGCCAAAGGATGTTTTTCTGCAAATTTCAAACCGATTTTGATGTGTGCTTCTTGCACATAAGGCGCCGGATGTGTAGGCGAAAACTCGGGCGTAAGGCCGGTGGCGTCAAATTCCGACTCTTCATAGCGTGCCGCGGTTTGGTGGGCTGCTTGGTAAAACGACTCACGCACGTGGTTGAAAGTAAAATACTGTGTTTCTACCAAATTGCTCAACGTATGCCGAGGCACAGTATCGGGGCGCACCAACATCCCCATCAGCGCCGGATTGGCTCCTATGTGAAACACTTGGCTAAAGGGTGCTACATTGGTAACCCCTTGCTGGTTGAGGGTGCCTACCAAGTTGAGACTTTTAAAACCACTCAGACAGTTAACCAAGTTTCGCCGGTAAAGCTGATCCATCTGGGCAAAATCGTCGGGAGTGAAGCGTGTTAGCTCCATAAATCAATGTGTTTGGTTGGTTTGTGTGCTTAAAAATAAAAAGGAATTGGGTTAATTCAACACCAATTCCTTTGTGAAAATACAAGAAAATTATTATTTCTCGAAGGCTTCTTCTATGGTTTCGCAATACTGGATGTCGTATTTCTCGAAATTGAACTCTGGATGTTCCTTCAAAATGCGCTGACGGCCAATATCAACGCTCATCCGGAAGAATTTATCTTCGGGCAGCAGCTTGCGGTAGGTTTTCAGCCCATAGGCCATCATTTCTTTTTTCCACTCTAAGTGGTACCAAGTCATAGCTGGTTGGTCGAAAACCTTGAGGTTGCGCTTGTCTAAGATAAACTTCGACACCGAGTTCTCTTTCACAAACTCGCCCAAGGTTGTGAGCAAGGTTTTGAATTCCTGAAAAGGGATAAACTTGTCTTTCAGTTCGCACAGCAGGGTGGTTTGTGTTTTGTAATAAATGGCTTTCGCGAAAGCGTTGTCTAATACTACCAATGTTTCTTCAGGCTTGATTTGTACAGTCATACGTTGTATAGTTGAAAAAAAATAAATGAAAAATAGGATTAAAGGTCGAAAATAGGCTTTTTCACTATCATAAACCCCATTGGGTTGTAAAAGTTTTGACTAATTGGCCGCTGGCAACAACTTATTCGACACCTCGCCGAAGCCTATGCGGTGGTTGTTTTTTAGGGCATACCCACGGATGGCAACCGTATCGCCATCTGCCAGGTATTTGCGCTGGCTGCCGTCCGCCAAGGTTATTGGTTCTTTGCCGCCCCAAGTCAGTTCTAACAAACAGCCATTCGAGCCTTTTTCGGCGCCGCTGATGGTACCCGAGGCATACAAATCGCCGATGTTGATGTTGCAGCCATTGACCGTATGGTGTGCCAACTGCTGGGCGTAGTTCCAGTACATATATTTGTAGTTGGTGCGGGTTACGATGGTTTCTGCACCATTTTCGGGCTGGATGCCTACTTCCAAATGGATGTCGAAATTGTACAGCCCATCGAATTGCAAATAAGGCAACACGGGCGGGTTTTGGGTTGGTGTAGCCACCCTGAACGGCGCTAAGGCATCGAGGGTAACTATCCAAGGCGATACTGCCGAAGCAAAATTTTTGGCTAAAAATGGCCCCAGAGGCACATACTCCCAGCGCTGGATGTCGCGTGCCGACCAATCGTTGAACAACAAAAAGCCAAACACGTGCGCATCGGCTTCAGCTACCGCGACCGACTGCCCCATTTGGGTGGGCTTGCCTACCACAAAAGCCATTTCGAGTTCAAAATCTAAGGCTTGCGAAGGGCCGAAAACAGGCATTTCGACGTTGTCGGGCTTGGTTTGGCCTTTAGGGCGACGGATGGGTGTGCCCGAGATAACAATGGAAGAGGCACGCCCGTGGTAAGCCACAGGCAAGTGCCGCCAATTGGGCAGCAATGGGTTGGAGGGGTCGCGAAACATCGAGCCTACGTTGCTGGCGTGCTCGATGCTGGAGTAAAAATCGGTATAATCGCCAATGTGTACGGGAAGGTGCATTTTGACCTTATTCTGGTCGAAAAGTACAGCGGCTTTGGCGGCTTCATTATCACGCAAAGTAGGATTGTCGGCGCGGAAAAGTTCTACCAACCGCAGGCGCACGGCGCGCCAAGTGTCTTGGCCCAGTCCGATGAAATCGTTGAGGGTTTGCTCGTAAAACACCGACGGGTCTTTGAAATACACTTCGTCCATAAAACCCAGCTCAAGTAAGGCGCTCAGGTCGATGACTTGGTCGCCCAAGGCGACGCCCACCCGTGGCGAAGCCGACGCGCTGGGCGAGAAAATGCCAAAAGGCAGGTTTTGTAGCGGAAAATCGCTGTCGGCAGCAATAGGCAACCAAGAAGTAAGCGTGGGAAAAGTATCGATGTTGACAAGCATAAAGGGGCAAAACTTGGTGAAAAAAGTATGCAAAGAAAGGCATTTCTACTGATTTTTGCTAAGAAGACCCTCCCTTTTACTCACGGCTTTCTAGCAAAGGCCGTATCGGTCAGGCTATGCAGAAAGCGGACAATTTGCTGCTGTTCTTTTTCGCTCAGGGCGATGCCTTGGCGCGGCAGGCGCGGGTCGAGCCGGGGGCTGGGTTGGATGCCTCCGGCGGCATAGTGGCGCACGGCTTCGGCCAAGGTGGCATAGCGTCCGTCGTGCATATAGGGCGGCGTCAGGGCTACATTGCGCAGCGAGGGCACTTTGAACTTGCCACGGTCTTGGGCGCTTTCGCTGATGCGTGCCCTACCCGAGTCGGTGGGCTGGGCTTCTAAGCCAATGTCGCTGAACGAGAAGTCTGTAAACAAAGGCGGCGGATGACACGCCACGCAGTGCTGCTGAAACAACCGCCAACCAGCCAAGGCATCGGGCGACAGTGTCGCTTGGCGGGTGGCGTAAGCGTCCCAAGGGCTGTGGGCGCTGACCAAGCTGCCCAAAAACTGGGTGAAGGCAAACAGCACTTGCTGCGTGTCGAGGGTGTCGCGCCGAAACACCTGCTTGAACGCCTGCCGGTAGGCGGGGTCTTGCTTCAAGATGGCCAACATTTCGGCGATGCCCAGCCCTTGTTCGCGGTGGTTGGTAACGGGTGCCAAGGCCACAAATTCGAGGTGGGTAACGCCGCCATCGGCAAAGAAATAAGGCTGCCAAAGCAGGTTTTGCAGGGCGGGCGTGTTGCGCAGGCTGGCGGCCAAGCCTTGGCTGAAGCGCAGGGTGTCGGCATAAGCCAGCGACGGCTGGTGGCAACTGCCACACGACACCTGGCCATTGCGCGAGAGGCGCGGGTCGAAAAACAACTTCCGCCCCAGCGCATAGCCTTCTGTCGTCCAACGATTGCGCGAAAATTCATAGTGTGGTTTTGGAAAATGCGCCGGTAATTCGGGAGGCTGTTGTTGTTGCGGCACAACGCATCCCGCCAAGGCTGCCAAGATGACTACGCCCAGCTTGCGGAGGTTAATCCACACGGTTGGCATATTTCCCAACTAAAAGGGCAATCATCACGGTCAGGTAAATTTGCCCCGTAATGCTGAGCGTTACCGACAAAGCCTGGGCTTTGGAAGTAGCCGGGGTTACGTCGCCATAGCCCACCGTAGAAAGCGTGATGAAACTGTAATAGACAAAGTCTTGAAACTGAAGCACATCGCCTTGGGTAAAATTGAACGAGTGCGGAAAGATGAACTCGATGCCTGCAAAAAACAAAGCGCCGGTTAGCCCCAGCATCAGGTAAACTGCTATGCCGCCAAAAATGGTCTGCTCGCTGACCTCTTTTTCGCGCATTACTTGCTTGAAGATGGTGCTGATCAAGAAAATGAAATAGGGCGTAAAAAAGATGATTTTGAGCAGCAGCAGTAGGTTGAACTGGGTTTTATACAGGTCTAACCAGTTGAGAATGGAGGCCACCAGTGCCAAAAAAATCAACAGAAAGTAGCCTTTTTGCTTATAGCCCAAAATAAAAATACCCGAAACCAACACCAGCGACAAGGTGAAATGAAAGACGATGCTTTGCAGTTGCCCTTCAAAAAAAGGGGGTACTAACAAAGTGGAAAGGATGGAAAAGAGCAAATACTCGAAGTGCGGTTTGCGAATTATCTGCATAGCGAACAGAAGTTTTCTGACAAGCAAATATGCCTAAAAAGTTGCAAACCTGCCAATGTGGACTTACCAATCGATGGTTTTGACCATTACAGCCTTGCTTTGGTGCTCGATGTTGGGCTGGATGATGAGTTTTTCCGATTGGAGTTCGAAGGCCAACAAGTTGCCCAAGCCGCTTTCGTGGGCATACACACAGCCATTGTCCAAACAAATTACGCCTTCTTGGGCTTCGAGTTGGTGGCCAATTTCGCGCAGGGTTTTGGGCGTATGCCCGTGGATAAGGCGGCGGTGGCCGATTTTGGCAAAGTTGGGGGTAAAGTTTTTGATCCACATCATCGACAGTACATCGCTGTAGGGGTCGTCGAGGTGGAAATTGAGGCCGGCGTGGGTCAGCACAAACTGCTCGGTGAGGTGGTAATACGTAAGCGACTCTAAAAAATCGACATACACCGTTGGTAAGTCAATGGGGTCTTTGATTTGAAAACTTTTCAGGGTATTGCGTCCGCCGAAATAAAACCAGCTATCTTTCAAGGCATAAAAACCCAGCATAGGGTTGGGGTCGAGGCGTTGGTAATGGCTGCGCAGCAGTACGTCTTCGTGGTTGCCTTTCAGGGTAACGATTTGGTAGCCTTGGTTGCGTAGTTCGAGGATATAATCGATGACTTGCTTGCTGTGGTCGCCTCGGTCGATGTAATCGCCCAGCAAAATGAGTCGGTCTTGCAGCCCGAGTTGTATTTTATCTTCCACCAAATACAAAAAAGTCTTGAAGCAGCCGTGAATATCGGCTACTACCCAGTTTTTCCCTATTTTTTGCATAGACAGGTCGTTGTTCTCTTGAGGCGGGTAAGTAGGAAGTGAGTTAAAGGTCTTAATAGGCTTTCAATATTTGAGGCAGCGTTCAACCATCTTGTGTAAAATTAACGCAAGGACTGCACCAATTGTTAAGCGATTGTAAACGAAGTTTGAAAATTTAAACTACGGCTTATTTTTTTTGTTTATTTTCAAGTCAGAATTTGATTTTGAACCCCTAAATACTCCTATAATTTTATGGCTTACCAAACCCTGCTTTACGAAGTAACCCACCACGTGGCCCACGTGCGCTTCAACACTCCTGAAAAAGCCAATGCGATGGTCAAAGCTTTTTGGACAGAATTCAAAGAAGCGATGTATGCCGCAGATGCCGACCCCGATGTGCGTGTGGTGGTGATCAGTGGCGAAGGCAAACATTTTACCTCGGGCTTAGACCTGTCGATGTTTGGCGACTTGCAAAAACAACTGTTGCAAACCGACTGCCAAGCCCGCGCCCGCGAAGCCTTGCGCCGCAATATTTTGGATATGCAAACCACCTTTTCGGCCATCGAGCAATGCCGCAAACCGGTCATCGCGGCTGTCCACGGGGCTTGTATTGGCGGAGGTGTCGATTTGATTTCGGCTTGCGATATGCGCTACTGCACCGAAGACGCTTATTTTACGGTGCGCGAAATTGACCTCGGAATGGTCGCCGATGTAGGCACGTTGCAACGTCTTCCTAAAATTATTGCTGAAGGCATCGCCCGCGAAATGGCCTACACCGGTCGCAACGTTCATGGCCCTGAAGCCAAAGCCGTTCAATTGGTCAACCAATGCTATGCCGACAAGGCCGCTATGATGGAAGATGTGCTTCAAATTGCACAAAATATTGCCTCCAAATCGCCGGTTTCTATTCGGGGCACCAAAGAAATGTTTTTGTTTACCCGCGACCACTCCGTAGAAGATGGGCTGAATTACATCGCCACGTGGAACGCTGCCATGTTATTCTCCAAAGACATTCAAGAGGCTTTGATGGCGCAAATGCAAAAGAAAAAACCCGAATTTATCAACTAAGGGCTGCTACGTCAGATAAAACAACCTTTGGAAAGGCTGCTTGCACAAGGCAGCCTTTTTTATGGGCTAAGGCTAACATTCTGCTTGTGCATTGGGTTAGGCTTGCAAACAATCCTGAAAAAATAAGATGGAATATACTACAAAACCAGCCGCACACCCCCAGTGGATGACCACCGTGTTGCGCTGGGCGGGCATTTATAATATGATTTGGGGTACTTGGGTGGTGCTTTTCCCGCAAATGTTTTTTGCTTGGATCGACCTGCCGCCTATCAACTATCCGGCGGTTTGGCAGTCGGTGGGTATGATTGTCGGGGTATATGGTTTGGGCTATTATTTGGCTTCCTACAATCCCTATCGCGATTGGATCATTGTGCTGGTAGGCTTTTTGGGCAAGGTGTTCGGGCCGATTGGTTTTCTGGGCTATGCGTGGATGGGTTGGCTGCCTTGGCATTTTGGCTGGGTCAACGTTACCAACGACCTGATTTGGTTAGTACCCTTTGCCTTGATTTTGTATGGCGCTTTTCGGCATCACCAAAACACCGGCAACCCAGCCCACCAAACCCTCAGCGATGCCTTGCAGCACTTTGCCGACCAGCACGGCACGACGCTGTCGGCGTTGAGTCATCAAAAGCCTGTTTTTTTGGTGTTTTTGCGTCATTTTGGCTGTACCTTTTGCCGCGAGGCAGTAGCCGATTTGCGGCAGCAACAAACCGCTTTGGCCGCTCGGGGCGTACAACTGGCTTTTGCACATATGGGCACTGAAGCGCAAGCAAAGGCATTTTTTAAAGCTTACGAGATGGACGCTTATCCACGCTTCAGCGACCCTGCTTGCGTATTGTATGAGGCTTTCGATTTGCAACGTGCTACTTTCGGCCAGGCCTTTGGGTGGCAAGCTTGGTGGCGTGGGTTGCAAGTAGGCTTGTGGCAAGGCAAGGGCGTAGGGTTGCCTGTGGGCGATGGTTTCCGTATGCCGGGCATTTTTGTAATCGACAAGGGCATCGTCGTAAAAGAATACCGCCACCGCCACGTGGCCGAGCGTCCCGATTACCAAGATTTTTGCACGCTCGACACGCCAGCCCCTACTTTGGCGGCGGTTGCCACAAAAGAATTGTAGAAAAACAAATATTGTATTAATTTTGCAAACCCTTTCGGGAAGGACCCATAGCTCAGTTGGTTAGAGCATCTGACTCATAATCAGGGGGTCGCAGGTTCAAGCCCTGCTGGGTCCACTTTATTTTTCCCTTCTTTGTGTCATCGTGCCAAAGGAGGGTTTTTTTATGTGCTTTGTATAGCTTATTTCCTAAATCTTTGGGGTAGTTATCCTTCCACCAATTTTTAAACTTCTGCACTACCCTTCACAAATTCCAGATTGAACAAGAAGTTTTCACCAATATTGAGTAACTTGTTGGTAGTTCTTCAATCTAAACACTCATTTTATGAAAAAACTTTCATTGTACTTCTCTTTAATGCTTGCTGTAGTTGTTTTTGCCCGTTGTGGTGGTGGTGGCAAAGACGAAGTTAAGTCGAAAGACGGTGCAGAGGCAAGCAAAACCGAAACTAAAAAGGCAGCTGAATGTACGCCTAACCAAAATCTTACTTTCTTGGTGAAAGGTTATAAGTTTGGAATGAAAGGCGATTTTGCCTTTGATGGCAAATTTGAAGTCAAAAAAGCTTGGTTTGTGCCCGGTAAAGGGACTTATACCGAAAATGGCAAAACAACTCCCACCGAAAAAGTAGAGGTATATTTGGCTAATTATGAGACTGCCGACAAAAATACGCCCGCCAAAGACGAAGAAATGCTCATCAAATTTACACTCTATGCCAAAGGCGTTAAATTGGAGCCACAGTCTTATAAAAAAGGCACACAAGGCACCTATTATGCCTCAATCGATATAGAAACAACCAAAGGTAAAGTGTATTTCAATTGGTTGGCCGGTATGCCGGAAGAGGGAAATATCGTAGTAACAAGTTTTGACGGTAACAAACTATGCGGAGAAATTAAACTCAAAGTAGATAAACCTACTGATGACAAAATTGGCACTGTAGCCTTAAATGGCACTTTTTACGCTGAAAAGAAATAACAAGTCAGTGTGTTGATAAACAAACCCTGTTGCACTGAATCAGATAAGCAGCAGGGTTTAGTTTTGAAGTTTGCTCTGCCTTTGTTTGTGTCTCCACAAACAAGTTGAAGATTCGGGTCGTTCGGCGGGCTGCGATTGTCGCTTTGTTCACGGTCAGCGCTGTTTTGTTTGTGGGACACAAACAATGGCATAGAACAAGTTGAAGAAATATTTTTTACCCCATAATTTTGCACTTTCGGTAATAATTTGCTTATTTTTCATCACAAAATCCATCCAACCAAACCTTAGCAAATTATTGATTACCAACCCTATGCGTTATTTAAGCATCTTTCTTGTTGGCTTGCTGTTTTTGTTAATAGCCTGCCGCCCCAAATCCGATAACATTCTTCAGCCTTCTGTGGGCAACAAAATCATAATTCCTGCCATCGTTGACCGCGTAATAGGCCAATCGACCGCAAGGATTGATCAGGAAATCGTCTTGTCTGTCCAATTCTATTACCTATCGAGTTGTGCGCAGTCTTACACCATAGAAGAAGAAATAGGTAAAAACTTACGCACGCTGAAAGTAATGGCCGAATACCCTGCCTTCAACACTTGTGCCACCTCTCCGGTGCTGACTTATACTACTTATACCTTCAAGGCCGACAGCCCGGGTACGTATATTTTGCGGTTTTGGAAAGGCGACAACGACTATGTCATTTTCCCAATTACCGTCCAATAAGTTTAGGTTTCTATCAATTGTGTAGTAAAACCACCCCAAAGGCTTTCGTGCACTTGCCCACACACCACTACAACGACATTCACTTCGCCTAAGCGCCATACTTGAGGGTTTTGGAGGGTTTGGTGTATAAAATCGAGCAACTGCTGGAAGCGCTTCACATCGTTTTGCGCTATCTCGTCGTGCCAATCTTGCGGCGTGGTGGCATTGGCAAAGAAAGCCTCCAGAGGTACTTCTTCCACTTTTGCGTTTTCCGTAAGGGAATAGGTTTGCAGCAGTTCGGCAGGGGTAGGGGCTTTGTCCCAAGTAGCAGCGGTCAAGGGTTCGTCCGATTCGCTCATCCAAAGCAAATCTTGCAAATAAGGTTGTAATTGTTGTGTAAAATCTTCGGCAGAAGTAGGCATTGCAAGTGTAAAATTTAGGAAACCGTGATAAAATTGAGCACATAAGTTAGCCATTGCCTCAAAGACTTTCAAATTTTTATTTGCAAAACCCAAAAAAAGCAGTCTGTCTTCCTAAGTTGGGCTTTGTAAGGGCTTCAAGCAATCGACATTGCTCAAAACCATGTTACTTTTGTGTAGAACCTTTGCCCATCGAAATTGTCTTATGTTGCAAAATAAGTACATCGTTATTGACTTCGACAGCACTTTCACGAAAGTGGAAGGCTTGGAAGAATTAGGGGAAATTTCGTTGCAAAACGAACCTAAAAAAACCCAGATTTTACAAGAAATCAAACACATTACCGACTTAGGAATGGAAGGCAAGCTTTCTTTTTCCGAATCGCTCTACAAACGCATTGCGCTACTCAAAGCGCACCGCAACCACTTGCCTGTTTTGGTAGAAAGGCTCAAAAAACAAGTTTCCGACTCGTTTCAACGCAACCGGGCTTTTTTAGAGCAATTTGCCGACAATATTCTGGTGGTTTCCAGTGGTTTTCGCGAATTTATCGACCCCATCGTAACCGATTATGGCATTCGTCCGGCCAATATTTACGCCAACGAGTTTGTGTTCGACGAACAAGGCAACATCATTGGTTGCAATACCGACAACCTGCTTTGCGAAGACAAAGGCAAAGTAAAACAACTGCAAAACCTGAGTTTGCAAGGCGATGTATATGTGCTGGGCGATGGCTATACCGACTACGAAATACGCGAGGCAGGCCTGGCCAATAAGTTTTATGCGTTTACCGAAAACGTGCAACGCAACGGCGTAACAGCCAAAGCCGACCACATTACCCCCAGTTTAGAAGAATTTTTGTTCGACAACAAACTCCCTATGGCTTTATCTTATCCCAAAAATCGCATCACTGTATTGGCGCTTGAAAACATACACCCCATTGCCATCGATATTTTCCGCAAGGAAGGCTATAGTGTTGAGGTGATCAAAGGCAGCAGTTTGGATGAAAACGAGCTTTGTGAGAAAATTAAAGATGTATCCATTTTGTGCATCCGTTCCAAAACGCAGGTAACGGCCAAAGTGCTGCAAAATGCCAATAAATTGATGACCATTGGGGCTTTTTGCATCGGTACCAACCAAATTGACTTAGATGCCTGCTTAGAAAAAGGGGTTACTGTATTCAATGCGCCCTATAGCAATACCCGCAGCGTAGTAGAGCTGGCCATTGGCCAAATCATTATGCTGATGCGCAATATTTTTCCGATGTCGAGCGATATGCACGCTGGCAAGTGGAACAAATCGGCCAAAGACAGCTACGAAATCAGGGGAAAGAAATTAGGCATTGTGGGCTATGGCAACATTGGCGCGCAGCTTTCGGTGTTGGCCGAAGCGCTGGGAATGGAAGTGTATTACTACGATGTGGTCGAAAAATTGGCCTTGGGCAACGCCAAAAAATGCGCTACCTTAGCCGATTTACTGCGCCTGGCCGATATCGTAACCCTGCACGTGGACGGCAGAAACCAAAATAAACACTTGATTGGCCGTGAGCAGTTCGACTTGATGAAAGAAGGGGTTATCTTCCTGAACCTAAGCCGTGGGCACGTGGTCGATATCGAGGCGTTGGCCGCAAATATGCGCTCGGGCAAAGTACGGGGCGCTGCGGTAGATGTTTTCCCTGAAGAGCCGAAAGGCAATGTAGATGTGTTTGCCTCGCCGTTGGTGGGTCTGCCCAACCTCATCCTCACCCCGCACATTGGCGGCAGCACCGAAGAAGCCCAAGAAAACATTGGGGCTTTTGTGTCGAACCGGATGATACAGTTTATCAACAAAGGCGATACATTTGGCAGTGTCAACTTTCCGAACCTACAACTGCCCGAGCAGCGCGAAGTACACCGCCTGATTCATATTCACGAAAACCAATCGGGTATTTTGGCCAAAATCAACCACGCCTTGGCAGCCAACGACATCAATATTTTGGGGCAATACCTCAAAACCAACGAGAAGTTGGGCTATGTCATTACCGATATTGACAAAGAATACAACCGAACCATCATCGATGAAATGCGGAAAATTCCACACACCATCAAGTTTAGGGTATTGTATTGAGCCTTTCGGTCAAAATGCCTAAATTAGAGGCTCTGATCATCAAAACTCGGGCAACGCCTTGAAAATTACCGGCAAGCAGCTGTTTTTCATCCTCCTTTTGGTTTTTACCATCATCGTTTTTGTATGGGTAGAAGTCTCGCGCCCTGTGCCGGTGGTTTGGAAGCCTACATTTAGCCGCTACGACAAACAACCCTATGGGGCTTATTTGGTCTATGAACGCTTGGGCGATGTTTTCCCAAACCAAACACTCCAAACCCTTCGGAAAACACTGTATGAAGCACGCCCCAACCTATTGCCGAATATTTCTCTAAAAAAATATAACAAAAAGCAGAAGACCAGCCAACCGCCCGAAAAACAAGCGCCTACGCTGTTGTTTGTGCAGCAGCGCCTCAAGTGGAGCCATACAGACAAACAAGTATTAGAGCGATTGCTTGAAAAAGGCTCGACCCTCTTCATCGCGACGACAGCTTTGGAAGATAGCTTGGCCAAACAATGGCAGGTGGTTTTTAAGACTACAGAAAAGTTTGCAGACAGCACCCTCATTCACTGGACAAACGATCCGCAGCGCATTTATACCATCCGCAACTATGGTAATTCCCGCTACATCGACCTGCTGCCCAATGCACAAGCAGAAATTTTGGCTGTCAATGCGCAAAACCAGCCTGTGTTGGTAAAAATAGCCCAAGACAATGGTACCGTGCTGCTGTGTAGCCAGCCGTTGGTTTTTACCAATTACAACCTGCTGCGCGACAACAATGCCGAATTGATAGAGAAAATTTTGCAACAAACCCCTTTGAAGCCTGTTTTTTGGGATGAATACCACAAAGTAGGCAAAGAAACTTCCGGCTCGCCGCTGCGGTTCATTTTATCGGACGATTACTTAGCTACTGCTTTTTGGATGGCCTTGACAGGCATTTTTCTGTATATG
>DMHB01000299.1 GCA_003449595.1 Microscillaceae bacterium
TGAGCCTTGCGCGCAAGCCCGAGGAGGTGTTGATAGAGGAAGATTTGAGAAATTTTCTTTTAACCGAATATGCCCTGCAAGGCATTACACCCAACGAAGTTAATTCGATCATCCTTCAACTCAAATCGCTTCCGGCCTCCGACCTATACGAAAGCAACAAAGTCTTTTTAAGAATGCTATCGGACGGTTTTATTCTGAAAAGAGAAGACCGCAATCAAAAAGACATTTACATTCAGCTTATCAATTATGCAGGGCTTCACAAACACCGCCTACCCAAAGACGGTGAGGTGGTTTCGGTGGCCGCCGAACCCGAAGAAACGTATTCGCCCGATACCAATATTTACAGGTTCGTAAGCCAATTGGAAATTGTGGGTCAAGAAAAACGAATTCCTGACGGCGTTATTTATATCAATGGGTTGCCGCTGGTGGTGTTTGAGTTTAAAAGTACAATTCGGGAAGAAGCCACGATTTATGATGCTTACAAGCAATTAACGGTGCGTTACCGCCGCGACATTCCCGAACTATTCAAATACAATGCCTTTTGCGTTATCAGCGATGGGGTAAACAACAAGGCAGGATCGTTGTTTGCGCCTTACGATTTTTATTATGCTTGGAGGCGCGTAGCAGGGCTTGCCAAGGAGGTAGAAGGGATAGATAGTATGTTTACGCTGGTTCAGGGAATGTTTCACAAAGACCGCTTGCGCGACATCATCCGCAACTTTATTTACCTGCCGGACAACAGCAAGAAAGAAGAAAAAATTGTTTGTCGTTATCCGCAATATTACGCTGCAAGAGCCTTGTATGAAAACATCCAACGCGCCCAAAAACCTGAAGGCGACGGCAAGGGTGGTACTTATTTTGGCGCTACGGGCTGTGGAAAGAGTTTTACAATGCTCTACCTGACAAGATTATTGATGAAAAGCGAATACTTTGGAAGTCCGACCATTGTATTAATCACCGACCGCACCGATTTGGACGATCAACTTTCGGCTCAGTTTGTCAACGCCAAAGGCTTTATTGGCGACAATACCGTGGTAAGTGTGGATAGCCGAGCCGACTTACGCGCCAAACTACAAGGCAGACAAAGCGGGGGTGTTTTCTTGACTACCATTCACAAGTTTACAGAAGACACTCAATTGCTTACCGACCGAAGCAATGTGATTTGTATTTCGGACGAAGCGCACAGAAGCCAGGTAAACCTTGACCAAAAGGTGAAAGTAACAGACCAGGGCGTAAAGAAAACATTTGGCTTTGCCAAATACCTGCACGACTCATTGCCCAATGCCACTTATGTAGGTTTTACGGGAACACCCGTTGATGCCACACTCGATGTTTTCGGCAAAGTAGTAGATGCCTACACCATGACCGAATCGTTCAATGATGAAATCACCGTGCGGATTGTGTATGAAGGCAGAGCCGCCAAGGTAGCGTTGAAAAATGGAGAACTGGAAAAAATTGAACAATACTACGCAGAGGCTGCCGAGCTGGGTACCAACGAATACCAGATTGATAAAAGCAAACAGGAAACAGCCAATATGTATGCCATCTTGGGCGATCCTGACCGATTGAGGGCGATTGCTGAAGACTTCATCCACCACTACGAAAATCGAGTTGCAGAAGGTGCTACCGTGAAGGGAAAAGCCATGTTTGTAAGCAGCAGCCGCGAAATTGCCTATGAATTGTACAAAAATATTGTAGCACTCCGCCCAGAATGGACTGAGATAAGAGAGGCAGAAGAAGGCGCAATCTTGACGGATAAAGATAAGCGTGAATTAAAACCGATTGAGCGCATTAGGTTGGTGATGACAAGGGGCAAAGATGACCCTAAGGAACTTTGGGATATGCTGGGAACGCCCGACACCAGAAAAGAATTGGATCGGCAATTCAAAAATCCTAAATCCAATTTCAAAATCGCCATCGTAGTAGATATGTGGCTTACAGGCTTCGATGTGCCATTCTTGGATAGTATTTACATTGACAAACCCATTCAACGCCACAACTTAATCCAAACCATTTCACGGGTAAACCGCAAGTTTGAGGGCAAACACAAAGGTTTGGTGGTAGATTATATCGGCATCAAAAACCAAATGAACCTGGCGCTTGCCCAATACAACAAAGGTGATGCTGATAACTTTGAAGATATGGCGCAGTCGCTGGTGGTTGTGAAAGATCACTTGGATTTGCTGGCCAAACTAATGCACAAATTTGACAGCACCAAGTATTTCAGCGGCAATACCCTTGAGCAACTCAACACGCTGAACATGGCCGCTGAGTTTGTGCAAAAGACAAAAGAATTGGAAACCCGATTTATGGGATTAGTAAAGCGCTTGAAAGCTGCTTATGACATTTGTGCGGGCAGCGAAAAGCTAACACAAACAGAACGAGACTACACGCATTTTTATTTGGCGGTTCGTTCCATTGTTTTCAAACTGACCAAAGGCAATGCCCCCGACACGGCACAAATGAATGCCAAAGTCCGGGAAATGATCAAGGATGCTTTGCAAAGCGACGGCGTAGAGGAAGTTTTTAAACTTGGGGAAGAAGGTGAAAACGAGCAAGATATCTTTGATGAAGATTATTTGGCAAAGATTAACAAAATCAAATTACCCAACACCAAAATCAAACTACTCCAAAAACTACTTGCCAAAGTAATTGAAGAAATTAAGAAAATAAATAAGATGAAAGGCATTGACTTCACCAAGAAAATGCAAGCCATCGTTGAACGCTACAATAACCGCGAAGCAAACGACATTTTGAGAAGTGAAGTCTATGAAGAAATAGCAGAAGCGCTGACAAACCTGATTTGGGACGTTCGCAAAGAATTTAGAGCCGGAGACGAATTAGGAATTGATTTTGAAGAAAAAGCCTTTTATGACATCCTGAAAGAGCTTTGCAGAAAATATGACTTTACTTACCCTGAAAACAAGTTATTGGCTTTGGCAAAGGCAGTCAAACAACTGGTGGACAGTCAAGCCAAATTTCCAGACTGGAACAAAAGGGATGATATTAAATCTGCTTTAAAGGTAGGACTCATCCTTCTGTTGGATGAATTTGGCTACCCTCCGGTCGAGCGAGACGAAGTTTATATCGAAATTTTCGAGCAGGCTGAAAATTTTAAGAAAAATAGACCAACGTAGCTTTCTCTCTCACTCCCCTCCCTCAAAAACCCAACAACTTGACCAACTTTTCGCGGATGCGGAAAGCGGGCAGGAAGTTTTGCTCCAAAGGAATGGCAAAAGGTACCGGGGTATCTAAAGCGCCTTCGCGCATTACCGGCGCATCGAGCCAAGTAAAGCAATGCTCGGCTACCCAAGCGGCAATTTCGGCACCGATGCCTCCCGTAAGGCTGTCTTCGTGGCAAACCAACACCTTGCCGGTTTTCCGCACCGAGGCTTCTACGGCGGCTTTGTCCCAAGGTAGCAAGGTGCGCAAGTCCACCAAATCGATGCGGCCTTGCCAGCCCTCTACTTCGATGAGGTGCTTCACCCAATGCACCCCCATTCCGTAGGTTATCACGCTTACCTCGTCGCCTTCGGCCACGGTGCGCGCTTCGCCCAAAGGCAGGGTATAATAGGCGGTTGGGACGGCCTCGGTCAAGGAGCGATACAAATATTTGTGTTCAAAAAACAATACCGGATTAGGGTCTTCCAAGGCGGTGTTCAGCAATCCTTTGGCTTCGTAGGGCGACGAAGGATACACTACTTTCAGCCCGGGTGTATGAAAAAACCAGGCTTCGTTCGACTGCGAATGAAATGGCCCTGCACCCACGCCCGCACCGGTTGGCATCCTGACCACAACATCAGCATTTTGCCCCCAGCGCCAATATATTTTGGCCAAGTTGTTGACAATTTGGTTGAACCCACAGGTTACAAAATCGGCAAACTGCATTTCTACCACTGCTTTATAGCCTTTGATCGACAAACCCAAGCCCGCCCCCACGATGGCCGATTCGCAGAGGGGCGTATTGCGCACACGGTTTTTGCCAAATTGCGCCACAAAACCCTCCGTTACCTTGAAAGCGCCCCCATATTCGGCAATGTCTTGCCCCATCAATACAATTTTTTCGTTGCGCTCCATCGACTGGCGCAGGGCTTCGCTGATGGCATCGATGAATCGGATTTCCTTGGTTTCTGAGGTTTCGGGCGTTTGTGGCACAAAATGAAACGGCGCATAAACATCGCGCAGTTCATCGGCGGTATTAGGCTCGGCCTCGGGTTCTTCGTTGGCCTCTTTCCAGTGGGCTTCGATGTCTTCTTTGAACTGTTTTTTGATTTCAGCTATCTGAAACTCATTGAGGACGCGCTTTTGCAGCAAATATTTTTCATAATTGCCAATGGGATCTTTCATCGCCCACTGTTCAAACAATTCTTTGGGAACGTATTTAGTGCCCGAGGCTTCTTCGTGACCACGCATTCGGAAGGTCAAGGCTTCAATCAGGATAGGACGTGGTTGCAGGCGCAGTTCGGCGGCATAATGCTTGATGGTGGTGTACATTTCCAACAGGTTGTTGCCATCTACTTGCACGGCCTCGATGCCATAGCCCACGCCTTTGTCGATGAGTTGCGCACAGCGGTATTGCTCGTGGACAGGCGTAGAAAGGCCATATTGATTGTTTTCTATCAGAAAGATGACCGGCAAATCCCAAACAGCGGCCACATTGAGCGCCTCGTGAAAATCGCCTTCGCTGGTGCCGCCATCGCCCGAAAAAACCAACGACACGCCTTTGTCTTGTGCCAGTTGGTGCGCCAAGGCTATGCCATCGGCAATGGCCAGCTGAGGCCCCAAGTGCGAAATCATTCCCACGATGTGGTGCGGATTGCTGCCAAAGTGAAACGAGCGCTCGCGGCCTTTGCTGAATCCCGATTGCTTGCCTTGCCATTGGGCGAAAAGCTGTCGCATTTCCATTCCTCGCGCCGTAAAAACGCCCAGATTGCGGTGCAGGGGCAAAATATAGTCGGTAGGTTCTAAGGCCATCGTTGCGCCTACGGCAATGGCTTCTTGGCCAATGCCCGAAAACCACTTGCTGATCTTGCCTTGTCGGAGCAGATTGAGCATTTTTTCTTCGATCAGGCGCGGCAAAATAAGCGCTTTGTAAAGTTCGATCAGGGCTTCATCGCTGTAGTTTTTTCGGTCGAAACGCATAAACTTGTAGATAATTCGGTGCAACCATACTTAGGGCAACGAATATACAGGGAGCAAGGGGTAATCGCAAACCGCAAGCTTCAGAAAACGGCGGAAAGCAAAGTATCAGGCCACCCGACGACGCTGCGCCCTCGACCAAATCGTTATGAGCGGGCTAACCAACAACGAGGGCAGCAACCAAGTAAGTACCGGTGGCAAAAAAGTGATGTTGACCACCAAAAAGGCTGTAAGCGAAGCGATGTAAGTGCCCGTCATCCGTTGCAAATGCGCTATGATCCAAGTGTTGGACTTAATGCCTTTCCGGCGATAGTTTTGCCAATCTTGCCAAACAAACCGCAATCCAACGCCGCCAAAGACCCAGAATACAAAGCCAAAATCATTGCCTTGTAACAATTGCCAGCCGCCAAATACTCCAAACAATATCCCAAAAACAGCCATCGTGCCTGTCAAAGCCCAGTCGATCCCACTGACTTGTTGGCCTTTGTGCAATTGCCTAAGCGACAAATAACGCTGACCTGTGCCCAGCATATAGAGCGTAAATACGCCCACAATAAACAAAAAATGGTTGGGGTGCATCAAGGCCATCACCAAGGCTGTAAGCCCAGCCAACAACATTCCATAAAAGAAAAACCGCCCTACTTGGACGTGGGGCTTATCGCCTTTTTTGCGGATAATATTGAGAGTGCCCGCCAATAGTCCTGTTGCGCCCCCGGCGATGTGGAGTACTAACAAGGTTTTGAAAAGATATTCCATAGTTGTTGAGTTTTAAATAATAAGATGAAAAATATTTTAAAAAGATTGCTTTTACTTGAGCGAAGTATCTTCGTCGGGCTGGCGAAGGCGGCGCACCAACTTACCGGCAGGCATACTTTCGTTGTGCAGCCGGTCGAAGGCTGTTACCAAGTAGTAATGGTCTTCTTGTTGTACGCCCTTGGGGTCGAAATAGCTTTCCTTGGTGGTGATTTGCAGTAAATATTGCGGGTTGCTCCAGTCTAATGTTTGCGAGACCGGAATTTTATAAACCGCATAGTACGCCACCTCGTCGTCGGGTTTGGCCCATTGCAACCCTACGCCGTCGGCATTGGCTGCTGCTTTGTAGTTGTTGGGAATAGCGGGGGGCTGGTTGTCTTTCCAAGGCATCGTAGGAATGAACGCCGGATATTGGTACAACTGCATCGACAGCGAATCGAGCAAGTGGCCGGTATTATTTTCTACAAATTTGGCCCTGAAAAAAAGGCTACCCTCCGCTTGCGCGATGTCGCGGGCGTAGCGCACCTGGCTGGGCACTTCGGCGGGGTTTTTCCAGCTGGGGTCGGTTTTGTCTTCTACAATTTTATACACGGCGTGTCCGGTATAAAAATGCCTCCCAAACCGGTTGGCTGCCCACCAATCGGCCAGCACTTTGAACCCTACCTTGGGGTGTTCCATACTCCAGTAAAGCTGTGGCGCTACATAGTCGATCCAGCCCTGCTCCAACCATTTGCGCACATCGGCATAAAGGTTGTCGTAGCTGGGTTGCCCGCCTTGCGTAGCCGAGCCGCGTGGGTCGTCGCGCTGGTTGCGCCATACCCCAAAAGGGCTGATGCCAAATTTGATGTGCGGCTTGATGGCCTGGAGTGTGTCGTGTACCATCGCGATAAGCCTATCAACATTGTCGCGCCGCCAATCGGCCAAAGCCAACCCTTGGGGATTGTGCGCCGCAAAACTGGCGCTATCGGCGAAAGCCTGCCCTGCTACGGGATAGGGATAAAAATAATCGTCGAAGTGAATGCCGTCCACGTCGTAGCGGCGGGCAATGTCGCCAATGAGGTGCGATAGGTAGCCGCGCACTTCGGGCAAACCGGGGTCGAAGAGTTTTTTGTTGTCGTAAGTAATAAACCACTCGGGGTGAAGATAGGACACGTGGTCGTTGGGCAGTTGGTTTTTTTCTACATTTGATACGGCCCTGTAGGGATTTATCCACGCGTGGAGTTCCATTTGGCGGGCGTGGCACTCTTCGATGACCACCGCCAGCGGGTCGTAAAGCGGGTCGGGGGCTTTGCCGGCAGTGCCTGTCAATACGGCGCTCCAAGGCTCTAAAGGAGAATTAAAAAGCGCATCGGCGGCAGACCGCACCTGAAAAACCAGCGTATTGAAGCCTTTTTGTTTGTAAAAAGATACCATATCGCGCAGTTCTTGTTTTTGCTTTTCGGTGCTCAGCCCACTCCTCGAAGGGAAATCTAAGCCATAGACCGTAGCCACCCAAATCCCTCGGAACTCGCGCTTGGGCGGAGGGTTTTGGGCAAGAGTAGCCAAAGAAAATAAAAGAAAAAAGATAGCCATAAGCCCTTGGTGTGCATATTTCATAGGTTATAGAGGGTTTGGGTGTCATCCGCAATCAGCAAGCTGATGCGTTCTCGTCCCCAAAAATAACCATTTTGGGCATTGTAAAATACGTTGCATTCATTTTTACAACGCGCCAAGCCAGTGGCTGACATTGCACTAAAGATGGGCAAGTATTTTTTTGAAAACACAGGCTTCAAAAAGTATTTCCCAAGTTACTATGATTGCAGTAAATTTAATTGATCTGCTTACCAAACTTTTTCTGATTTTTAAACAATTTGGAGAATAGAACGCTTAATTTTACAAGCAAATTACATCCTATGTCCGCTAAAGCTATTGTTATTGGAGCTGGTTTTTCAGGCATTTCAGCCGCCAGCAGTCTTCGTCAAAAAGGATTCGACGTACAAGTTCTGGAAAAGAACAGTGGGTTGGGAGGACGTGCGCGCCTCTTCGAAACCGATGGTTTTGTATTCGATATGGGTCCCAGTTGGTACTGGATGCCCGATGTGTTCGATAATTACTTTGCCAAGTTTGGCAAAAAAACCTCCGACTATTACGAGCTGATTCGCTTAGACCCTTCCTACAAGGTGGTTTTTGGCGAAAACGATGATTGGGATATTCCCGCCGATTTGAATGCTTTCAAACAATTATTGGAAAAGTACGAGCCGGGCGCGGGCGCACAATTAGACAAGTTTTTGGCGCAAGCCGCTTACAAATACCAAGTAGGCATCAACGACTTGGTGTATAAACCCAGCCGCTCGCTGACCGAATTTATAGACCATAGACTCTTGCTGGCGCTTTTCCGAATGGATGTGTTTACGTCGATTCACAAACACGTTCGGCGGTTTTTCAAGCATCCCAAGATTTTGCAGCTGATGGAGTTTCCCATTCTTTTTTTGGGCGCGCTGCCTCGCAATACCCCGGCACTTTATAGCCTGATGAACTACGCCGACATCCAGCTGGGCACTTGGTATCCGAAGGGAGGAATGCACAAAATCGTTGAAGGGATGGTCAAATTGGCCGAAGAATTAGGCGTGGTTTTTCATCCTAACCAAGAAGTGAAAGAGTTGGTGGTGGAGCAAGGCAACATCACCAAAGTGGTTACGCAAGACCGCACCTACGAGGCCGATTTGGTGGTGGCCGGTGCCGATTATCACCACGTCGAAACGAAATTGCTTGCAGCGCCTTATCGCAGCTATACGGACAAATACTGGGATAGCCGCACGATGGCTCCTTCGTCGCTGATTTTTTACCTCGGTCTCAATACAAAATTGTCGCATTTGCTACACCACAACTTGTTTTTCGATGTGGATTTTATGCGCCACGCCGAAGAAATTTATACGCGCCCGCAATGGCCTACCGAGCCGTTGTTTTATGTGTCGGTTACCTCCAAAACCGACCCCACGGCTGCCCCCGAGGGTTGTGAAAATGTGTTTATCCTCATCCCCGTAGCCCATAATTTGGAAGACAACGATGCCATCCGCGAAAAATATTTCGATATGGTGATGACCCGCTTGGAAAAACATACCGGCCAAAACATCCGCCAAGCCATTGTGTATAAGCGAAGCTATGCGCACAACGATTTCAAGCAAGATTACCACGCTTTCAAAGGCAATGCCTATGGGTTGGCCAATACGCTGATGCAAACTGCCATCTTGAAGCCATCGCTGAAAAGCAAAAAAGTGAAAAACTTGTTTTATACCGGCCAGTTGACTGTGCCCGGCCCCGGTGTGCCTCCTTCGCTCATTTCGGGGCAGGTGGTGGCCGACGAAATACAGAAAGAATTTAGCCATTGATTATTTAGCCAAAAGCCTATACAAGATGCAACTTTACGATACTACCACTTTTGAATGTAGCAAGCTGATTACACAGCACTACAGCACTTCGTTTACCTTGGGCATCAAAACCCTGCATAAGAAGTTTCATTTGCCTATTTATGCCATTTATGGGTTTGTGCGCTATGCCGACGAGATAGTGGATACCTTCCACGAACACGACAAAAAAACGCTGTTGGAGCGGTTCAAGGCAGACACCTATTTGGCCATCGAAGAGAAAATAAGCCTTAATCCGGTGTTGCATTCTTTTCAGATGGTGGTCAACCAATACCACATCGAGCGCGAACTCATCGAGGCGTTTTTGCATAGTATGGAGATGGATTTGTATGAAACAGCCTACGACGATAGCAGCTATCAGGAGTATATTTATGGCTCTGCCGAGGTGGTCGGACTGATGTGCTTGCGGGTGTTTTGCGAAGGCGAAGATGCCCAGTACAAAGCCCTGCGCGAGCCTGCCCGCAGTTTGGGGGCTGCTTTCCAAAAGGTGAATTTCTTGCGCGACATCCGCAGCGACTACAAAGAACGAGGCCGCACCTACTTCCCCGAAGTTGATTTCAACCGGTTCACCGTAGAAGACAAAAAAATGATCGAGGCCGACATCCAAAAGGATTTTGACCACGCCTACACCGGCATCGTGCAACTGCCCAAGTCTGCGCGTTTGGGGGTTTATTTGGCCTATGTCTATTACCTCAAACTATTTGAGCGCATCAAGAAAATGCCTCCACAAACCATCTTGCACCAGCGCGTGCGTGTGCCCGACAACCGCAAAATGGCGCTGCTGGTACAGTCTTATTTTAAAAATATGCTCGGCTACGTATAAGTCGGCCAAGTTCGCATCCTGATTTGACGAGGGGTTTGAAAGCTTTTTAAAACAAGTTTCAAACCCTTTTTTGGAGGCTTTCAACCGCTTAGATGTGCAATGACAGCCTATTGCATAATTTTAGCACCAAGTTTGCGTATTAGTTTAGCAAAACCAACAAAAACCAAGAAATGATGACTCGTAATTTGCCAAAACACCTCCTCCACTTAGCCTTTGTCTGCTTGCTATCTACCCAAAGTTTGTTTGCCCAATTCAGAAGTGAGTCGGGCAGCAGCAAGTTGGTGCTGGGCTTCGGAGGAGGGTATAACATCGCCACCGCCGACCTTTCGGGCTATAATTTTGTAATCGACCGCTATAATTTCAATCGCCAAGGAGCGGCCCAACAATTGGCCGGAAGTTCTACTTTGGCAGGATTTACCGGTTCTCTCAGTTTGTATGGCAATATGGGGGCTTCGGGACGAAAATTCTTGTTCCAGTTGCAATATGCCGAACGAAGCACCCCGGTAAGCAGCGCCCCCGACCCGTTTATTGTAGGCGGCAACAACAACATCAAGACCAAGTTTCGGATGCACAATTTTAGCTTTGGTGCTGGCGCGATGCCTTTGCTCAGCAAATGGATAGACATCGGCGTGGGCGCTTCGTTAGATGCCAGCTGGGTGAGTATGATGTATGCCGCAGGCCAAGAAAACCTGCGCACCTTGCAAGACCAATGGCTTTGGGGAGCCACCGCCTACGGGATGATTTTTGTGAATTTTGGAGAAAAAGCCCCGTTTAGCATTGGCATCCGTCCGTTTTTTCAATACCAGTTCAGCCAAGCCGATGCTTCGCAGTTGAACCGAGTGCTCAATCCTACTACCTTCAGCTTGGACGATCCGGCCAAAGCAAAGTGGAATGTGTGGAATGCTGGCGTAGAAGTAAAATTTGTGATTACGCCTGTAAAGTTTAATTATTATTGAGGCTCATATCCTTGCGGTATGGATGCGGTGAAACTTGGGGAAGGTGGCGCAAGCCAAACATTATACCTCCTTCTTTTCTTCAAAAAATCTTCCCCATTTCTTTTCCATTAAC
>DMHB01000406.1 GCA_003449595.1 Microscillaceae bacterium
GCTTACCTACTTTATAGCCAAGGTTAAGTGCACATAACTATTTCTGTGTTAGAACTTAATGCCAAAGTTAAGTGTACCCACGTAGATAGGCTTTTCTCCTTCAAAATCGCGAATGGGGTGCGGATTGGTTTGGCCGGCCAAGTAATAAATGCCTTGCTGTGTGCTGAGGTAAGGACTTATGCGCTTGGTGTCTCGTTTCTCTTTTTTCAACAACTCCAGCCGATAGCCAGCCAGCAAGCCTACTTCATAGTCCCAGCTATCATAATTTTTGCCATCGATTACATTGTTGCGGTTAAAACCCGGGCCAAAAGCCTGGTAAAGTTCTATGTGCAAACCTTTCCAAACAAACTGCCGATAACCAAAAGTAAGCGCATAGTTAGCAAAATCACCTTCTTTTTCACGGTACTCGAAGGGGCGGATATGAAAACCCACATACACATCGCCAGCCCAATGGTCGTTTTTGCGCCAAGCCTCATAAGTTACTTGCCCTTTGTAAATATTGCCCGGAAAAATAGGCCAAAGTAGGTTGAGTTCAACACCCCATTTTTTTGCATTGGTTTGGGCACTTGCCCATACAGTCGAAGCAACGACCAATAAAATAACCCATACTATTTTTTTCATTGTATCCCGATTGATTTAGTGAGATACAAAGTTGGGGCTACGGGTTGGCCTTTTTCGTTGACTTCGATCAAGAAAACAAGCTGCCTTGGTTATTTTCTGGCCCTGATCCTGCTCAAGGTTTCGGGTTTTACTCCCAAATAAGAAGCCAGCATATATTGGGGCACTTCTTGCAGCAATTTTGAGTTGCGTTGCAACAATTCCTGGTAGCGCTCTTCGGGGGTGGCATAGAGGAAAGAATCCAAACGTCGGGCAACCGTAAGGTATAAGTTTTCGGCAATCAGCCTACCCAGCCGCTCAATACATTGGTGTTGGTCGTAAAGCTGCAATAAATCCTTTTTAAACACCTTGTAAATGACCGATTGCTGCATACATTCGATGTAATGCTCGGATGGCTGCCCGGTCAGGAAACTGCGGTAGTTGGTAACAAAATCGCCGGAAAAGAAAAAGGCCGTTATCTTCTCCTCGCCTTCTTTCACATAGTAAAACCGGCAAATACCCTCGCCGACAAAGGCAATGAAATCGCACTTTTGCCCCTCCTCCAAAATAAGATCTTTTTTGACTACCGTCTCTTTGACCAAACACTGCTCAAAGTCTTGCCAAGCGGCTTCTGTCAGCGGAAAAAGCTTGTTGAAATAGTTTTTAAGTGCCTCCATATCGCTTATAGCGGATTATTTTCCCACTTTTTGCAAGATGTATTCAAACAACTGTGCATCGAAAGGTATTTGCGGCATATTTTGCCAATCGGCGGCCTGGTAAGGCGCTTCAAGTTCTTGTACATAGTCTGACGAACGAAACAAAGCCTCGTCCGGAATTTTGCCGCTATGCCCTATTTTCACACCGGTTACCAGCATCGTCGAAACCACATAAGGGCAATGGTGTTGTTTGCCCGGTTCGGTGTTTTTTTCTCTATAAAATACCGGCCTGATGGCACACATCGCCGTAGGGTAGTATTTTTTACCCACACGCCCATAATCTACCCAGTTTGACAAATAATAGCGTCCATACATCACCGAGCGTTCGTAGCGCAACAAGGCAAAATTGTGGATGTCGATATAAAAAACGTGTTGCCGAGCCGACGATAAAATCTGGCGTTTGTTGGTGTCTTGCGCAAACGCTTGGGTAAATACTTGGTACAACGAATCGGCTACTCGCTGCGAAACATTGGGCGGCAGCATTTTCTTGTATGCCTCATAGCTCATCATTTGCCCTTGCCCTGCTTTTTCGTTTTCATCCAAAGCACCAGCACCGTTCGATACGATTTTGTAACACCAAACCGAGTCTAACCGCACCACCCCTTCCGATTCAAGCTGATATGCTAAAACGGCCTCATTTCTGAACGGACTGGCCGTGAGCGAACTGCCTATCTGGTGTCTTACTACGTCGGCTGCATAGGTTACAAACAACTCGTTGTAATGCCTTTGCCCCATAATGACCTGCGCCATATACGACAAGGTAAGGCTATCGGCTATTGACATAGCCGGTAATATATTTTTACCCTTCCTCATCTGCCATACTTGCATCGCCACTGAAGAATCGGAATGCGTATGAATGCCCTTGTCTTGTATCTTGACCAACAACTCGTACAAACTCAGCAAAGGCTCTTCCCGCCAAGGGTGAAACGCAGTGGTCTGAAAAAAAGCGTCTAATTCGTAGCGCTGGGCAAGGTAGTTTTTAGAAAACCGATCCATACATTTTTTCAAGATTTGCTGGGGCGTTAGCTTCTTGCTGCTTACGCCAATGGCCGACAGCTCGGTTACGTCGGCTTGTAGCTTCACCACCAACGGCACTGTAGAGGTCAACTGGGCAATGGGCAGCCTTTGTTTCTCGAACCCGATGCTGCTGACCACCAAGAAATGTTGCGCATAAGTCGGCGCTATTTCGATGTAAAATGCCCCGTGCGCATTACTCAATGTGCCCAGCGTAGTATTTTCGATATAGACGTGGGCAAAGGGAACAACTTGCCCATCGGCGGCAGCCACAATTTTACCTTGCAGCACCAGCGGCGTATTTTGCGCGCCAAGCCCGAGCGAAAAATGCAGGCAAATCCATACAATAAACCATCGTTGTATCATACAACAAAACTATAAATCTTTAACCCACAGATTCAACAGTGAAAAGTCATAAACTAACCTTAAAGCCAAAGTTAAAAAATCTGCCATCTAAAGGTGCATAAATTTCAGTAAATTGAGGGGTATTTTCAGCCCCGGTGCGTAAACTACCAAAACGAGTTTGACGAACATCGGTAATATTTTCGGCATTAAAAAACAACACAAATTTGCCAAGTGTGCGCTCAACCACCACACCGGTCATAAATAAATTGTTTGTCATTTGTCCGGTTGATAAACGCTGGCTACTCTTAAATTCATAATCCCAGCCTATACGCCATTTTCCATCTATCACAAAAAGTAAATCACCTTTTATACTATGCCGGGGCATCAAAATTAGCATTTCGTTAGCAATAGGTGTTTGCAAATAAGCATCTGTAAATGTGTATCCAAAAAACCAAGTAAATAAACCAACAGTCAATTTGATTTGTGTTTCAAACCCCTGACTTATCAAGCTATTTGCCCCATTTACAAACCTAAGTTCATTGGCAGGTGTTTGTCTTAATAAAATTGGATTGGAAATTTGATTGTAAAAAAACATATGGTTTACAGTCAGTAAGCATCTTTCTGTAAACTGAGACCGATAGTTAATATCTGCATTCAAACCAAAAGACTCCTCTGCTTTTGCATTGGCATAATCTATGGGACGAATAAACTGAAACCCAAAAGGCTCTGCCTCTTCATTGAAAATGGTTAGGGGTCTATAGCCCAAACCTCCCCCAATGCGGGAAGTGAGTTTTTCTGTAAACCGTATCAGGCCATTAAGACGAGGCAAAACAAAAAAATTGCCCCCATCGCTACCCAAATCAGAACTGTTTTGATTCCAGTCTGTCCTTAACCCGCTTTCTAACTGAAAAAATCGAGCAATATTCCAGATATGATTAACGAATACCCCTGCCGTTTTTTGGCTTTGATTTCTCCGAATTCCTGCCAAGTTACCTAAGTTTTTCTCTTGGAAATCTTCTGTGATATAATTTAAACCGATGATGAATTCATGTTTGTTTTGAAAATAGTTATAGGTCAATTCTGAAAAACTAGAGATTTGACTGCCTCCAAATAAAATACGGTCTCCTTGGATATTCTGCCTGATATCAAGTGTGCGGTCGAAAAAATTAAAACTGTTTTTGAATATAATTTTTTGATTGTCCCCAATTTTTGTATCAAACTGAAACTGAGTGGTATAACGATTAGAACTTTGTGCATCCTTATAAAAATTTTGCAAGTTGGGCTCTTGTTTAGCTATCAGCCGCATATCGCCCCCATTGCGAAATTCTCTGGTAACAGTGCCTCCTAAGTAAAGGCTTGTCTTTTGGGAAGGGTAATAAAAAAACTTTGGGTTGAAATTAAATTTTGATACTTCGGGCAAATCACTATAACCATCTTCGTCAGCATCATATGGCTCGTGCAGCTGATAGGAGGCAAGGTTTGTAAACCCAAATTTTCCAAAACGCCTTGAAACAAAAAAGTTTAAATCATTAGAACCTATATTCGACCGGTTAAGATGCAACAGCGTTTCTTCTTTCCGCGGTGTCTTAGTCAGCAAGTTTAAAATCCCACCAATTGCCGAACCTCCGTGCAAAGTGGATGATGAACCCTTCACAAATTCAATCTGGCGCAAATCCAATGGTGGTATTTGTAGTATGTCCAAACTACCAGATAGCCCTCCATACATCGGGAAACCATCTTTTAGTAATTTGGTATAGCGGCCATTCAACCCCTGAATACGTACTACTGATGCGTTTGAGGTTGCAGAAGTGGTTTGCACCTGTACACCAGTGCTATGGGTTATGAGGTGCGAAATACGGCTTGGCTCCATAGTGGCTGCTTCATCGATTTCTTCGGTAAGCACCTCTATTCTTGTGGGTGAGTCGTCAATGCTTCGGTTGGCCCGAGTACTTTCTACGATGATTTCGTCCAATTCTTGATCCATTGCAACCAGTAAAACCTCCCACACTGCCACACCAATAGGAAAATACAGCGTGTCTGTTTGGGTTTGATAGCCAATAGAAGAAACTTGTAGCAACTGCAGGCCATTTGCTATACCTGTAAGCTGTACTTTGCCTTCCTGATTGGTACTCTGCCCAACCGCTGTATTTAGTACTAATACACTTGCACCTATTAATGGTTCTTGGCTATTGGCATCTTTTACAATAACCTGTAAGGAATTTTGAGCAAAAACAAACATCGATAAAAACAACCAATGGATGGATAGGAGAATGATTCTTTTCATAATTAAAATTTTAAAGCAATTGAATAAATAAAGTGACTGCAAAACAGGTTTTGCAAGAAAAATATAGACCTTTATATTGCCTTAAAGTTTGGGTGGTTGCCAAATAATCGTTGTATGCTCGTAGAAAAATGCAACTTGATAGGTAAAAAAATGTAATATCCCTTGGTACAAAAAATCGAGTAAAAGATCCAATAAACTTGAAAAATATACGAAGTAAATCGGACTGTTATGCAATTGGAGTAGATGCGACTGAAAAGGAAGCTTCTTGTGCTTTTCTGTATCTTGTTGGGGGTGTTCTTGGTCGTTGAAATGTAAACTAAGATACTCTATCAAATCAACCGGCACAACTTCTTGATGGTGATGCCAGTGTTCCAACAGCGCATATACCTTTGACAACTCAGACCCAAGCCCTGTATGTAGAGTGTTGGCCATCAAAAATATGACTAATACAATGTATTTCATTTTCTATTTTACTACAAACCCTGTTTCGTTTCTGTTAACAAATATAAGTGTAATCAAGACAAAAAGCACCTTAGCTGTTTCCTACAGACTGCACCATCAGTATTTTGACCCGATAAATGCCAATATACCCCACCTCCATTACCCATTACTTTTCATCTTTATTAGGCAATTTCTTACGCACAGGCGGCGCATAGGCTAATCCATAAAGATGGGCATACAGTTTGGCCATTGGCTTGCTATTGCCTAAGTTATGGTTGGTCTGCAATGTTGCCAATAAAAAGTCCAACACATCGGTAGGGTTCATCGCTTGGGCGATGCAATAGTGCTCAAGAGCCAAAATTTTGAGGTATTTGTTGTAGTCCTCCACATCTACTTTGACAAGTGCAAAGGCTTGGCGGTCGAGGGTGTCGCGGGCTATGGGCGAGGTTTCCCAATCGTCTAACAATTCGCCACAGAACCGATTCAGCCTCTTTTCTTCTGAAAATAGCTGCCTGGCTTTGCCATAGGTTTGGTTTATTTCATCGTGCAAAGTAGCCTTCCAATAGTGTGACGAAGTCCATCCGTTGAGCCACGCCAGCCCCTTGAATTGTTCGCAGTGTTGTTCGAGAAGTTTTTCCAGCTCGGCTTGCACCAAAGCCGAATCGGGGTAAAAATGGCTCAAAATCAACCTGTTGGGATAAGGTTGGTAGAAAAAAAGCGCCATCAGCCCTGCACTGCTTTCGCTTTGCGCGATGGCATAAAACCGGCTCTGGTCATAAGGATACGTTTTCAGGATTTGTATGACTTTTACCGCTGCCTCATTCTTTTGCTGAATGCTGAGTTGGTTTCCTGCAAAGGCCAAGCGCACACTGTCCGTCCTGTTCCAAGTTACTACAGACTCTTTCCAAAGCCCCGCTAAGTTGGCCATTTCGGGTAGGTTTTGCGCTTGCAACATCGGCTGAAAGCAACCCAGCCAGCCAACAAACCATAGCACATATTTCATTCGGTGTAGAATCATTTTATTATTTATATTTTTTCCCCTTTTTCAAACCCGACTGCCTTTTAACAAAAAAAGAAGCCGTGAGGTGTATTCAATCTTCCCAAGATATTTACACTCAGCACGACTTCCATAAAAGACAATCCAAATTTACAAACAATGTAAGATATGTAAAAACTTTCGCGGCGGAAGTTACACTAATTATCAATTAGCCATTAATACCAAAAAGCCAACACACCCCTAAATCCCTCATCAAAAGGGGTCTTTTGCTATGTATTCTCAAGCTATTTTTAAGATCAACCCTTGACGGGATTAGAGGGTGTTTTGAGTAGCGAACAAAAAAAGAAGCCAAGGTATGTGTTCTCATCTCTAAAAAGAGACTAAACCGCTCTTATGGCTTCTTTCAATCACAGGATACAAATTTACAAGTAATGTATGAATTATAAAAACTTTCGCGCAGGAAGTTACACTTATTATCCATTCTCAATTATCCATTCATTCTCAACTCTTCAAAAACCTATACAAATACACTTTGGGGGCTATTTGCTGTGCCAATTGCTTTAGCCTTTCGCGCAGCGTGCCAATGAGTTGGTTGTAGGTTTCGTCAGAGCTTTTGTTGTTCATTTTGCCGGCTTCGTTTCTGCCCTGAAAATACTCGCGGATGTCGTAGAGCGAGGCGTTGGGGTTGTAGGTGCCGGTTACAAAAGGCTGCGTGTGGTAATAGGTCCACAAGGCGCGCCCGGCCTCGAATACGGCGGTGGCTGCTGCCGAAAACTCCAGCGGCGACGCATTATTATTATTATTATAAGGAACTTCGGGTTCGAACACAATACTCAGCATATAGCCCGATTGGCTGGGTGGTTTTTGTTTGCCTTTTATAAAATCGGTCATAAAATTGCTCTCAAATTTCTCCCGCGCATTTACCTCCTGCTCCGTAAAGGGTATCCAGTGGTTGGTGCCATATTTCGACTGAATGTTGTTGCTGAACAGCGTAAAAGCCAAGCAATCGTTCTGAAATTCTTTATCTGTTTCCCAGTCTTTGTTGGGGTACAAAAACTG
>DMHB01000024.1 GCA_003449595.1 Microscillaceae bacterium
TCTATTTGTTTAAACAGGCTCTGAATCTATTGTATAAATCTTTTAACTTTTTTTCTATGCGTTCTTTCAAAAAGTTTTTTACTTCATCAGCCGAACCACTGCTATCCGAAGTTTACCCCCGCCACACCGTTTAAAGTCCTGAGTTAAAGAAAAAGATGCTATTCTGTATTTATAACGACAGATTCCATTTTGTTCATAGCTATTCGATTAGCTACTATCGAAGATATTTAATAGCTTATTTGGTAATAATCTCGCCCCAGATAGCTACCCTCCCCAAAACACTACCTCAAGAAACCAACGATTGGATGGCATCATATTGGATATTGAGGTGCGACTCGTGATATACCACTTTGCCTTGGTCTAACACAATGACTTGGGGCGACTCGTGCTTTACCCCAAATACTTCGGCAATTTTGTTAGAAATGGTGCGATAACTGATCAAATCCAAAAAATAGGGTTTGATGTCGCCCATTGCTTGGTCTTGCCAGCTTCGCTCAAGGCGACTAAGCGCCGTAGCACTGATGGGGCATCGGGTGCTGTGTTTAAAAATAAGGATTTTGTGTTGTTTCGACTCTTCTTTGAGTTTGTCTAACACAGCCTCTTCGGTGATTTTATGCCAATTCATAGAGTTTTACAGAGTTATTTGCCTTACAAAACACCGATGCTTGTCCAAAAGTTTATTTCTTCCTTTTTTGCCTCACCTTTTCAAAGAATGCCAGCATATTGCCCACCTCCGAATCCCAATAGACGTAGTCGTGTTTGGCATCGGTAGGATGAAACTCTACCCACAAATCAGGATTTTCTTTTTGGAGGGTATTATAAAAAATTTCTGTTTGCTCGAAGGGTACAATGTCATCTTGGCGACCGTGTCCCAAATACAAAGGTGCTTGAAACTTTTTGGCTTGCCGGTTTGGGTTTTCTTCACCTTCCCAACGGTCGGGAAACTGCGCATAGCTTCCATAAAAGCCATTCATTAGGTTATCATCCAACATGCGCAAAGGCTCAAAATCTCCCGAAAGGGCTGCTGCTGCTTGAAATAATTGCGGCATAGCCAAGCACAACAACGCCACACCCCGCCCTCCGGTCGATAGCCCCAGCACATAGTTGGGCTGTTGGTCGGTGAAAATACCATACTCTTTCTGAAGGAAGGGTACTAAAGTATCGCAAACCCAGGTTTTGGTAGGATACACCTGCCAATCCTTACGGGTTTCGGCATAATGCTGGGTAGCATAAATACTTCGTCCCATTTCGGGCATTACCAGCCGATAGCCGGCGGCCAAGGCTTGGGTGCAAAGCGAAGATTTTTCGCACCAATCGCGGCGGGGGAAGTTCCAGCCCGGCAGCACCAAAATATCGCCTTTGGGTTTTCCCTCAGGGCTGCGAATATCGACCCAATGCGCTCCTACACGCACACTGTCCCAAGCAGCCAAGGATTTATAAGGTGGAGGCAATGTTTTGACAGGTTGCTGCGAAACCGGGGGGCGAGTGGCTTGGCGCGGATCGGCGGCTTGGCAATGCGAAAAACCGATACAGCATAGCCAGACACAAGACAAACGGAAGTATATTTTCATTATTTTGGTGAATAAGGTGTAAATTGGAACATCATTAGGCGGGTGCTTTACCCCCAAATTTCTTGATTTTCTGATGAAAAAAATAATTCTACTTATTGGCTTATTCGGATGGACTTGCGCAGGGGTTGCACAGCAGTCTTTCGACCTCAAAGATACCATTCCTACCGACCCAATCGTCCGTTCAGGGCGGCTTTCCAATGGGTTTCAATATTTCATTCGTCCCAATAATAGACCCGAAAAAAGAGTAGAGATGCGATTGGTGGTCAAAGCAGGTTCTTTGCAAGAAGACAACGATCAACAAGGTTTGGCGCATTTCGTAGAGCACATGGCTTTCAATGGCACAGCTCATTTTGCTGAAAATGAGATCATTCGGTTTTTACAAAAAGCCGGTGTCCGGTTTGGAGCTGATTTGAATGCACAAACCAGTTTTGAAGAAACCATTTACCAACTGACTTTGCCTACCGACTCGGTGCAACTATTGCAGCAAGGGTATCAAATTTTAGAAGATTGGGCTTCTGCCCTTCAGTTCGACAGCCTCGAAATCGAAAAAGAACGGGGCATCATCATCGAAGAATGGCGGGCGGGCTTAGGCGCTAATGAGCGGCTTTGGCGGCAGTATTACCCTGTGGCTTATGGGGGTTCGCGCTATGTAGAGCGGTTTCCGATTGGGCAAGTAGAAACCATCCAAACTTGTAGCCCTCAAACCCTGAAACGTTTTTATAAGGATTGGTATCGCCCCGATCTGATGGCCGTGGTCATCGTAGGCGACATCGATCCGGCTGCGGTAGAGCAGGAATTGGTTCGCCGATTTGGGACACTTAGCAATCCTACATCGCCCCGCAAGCGCGAGTTTTACAACATTCCCAGCCACGATGGTTTGCGCTTTGCCACCATTACCGACAAAGAATTGACCCAAGTGGGGTTTAGTTATATTTTCAAACACCCGCACCAGTCGCTGGTTACTTGGCAGCATGTACGACTTGAAATGCTCAAGTTTTGTATTACGTATATGCTCAATCAGCGCTTTTATGAAAAACAATTGGGTGCAGAGCTTCCCTACCTCAGTGCGATTGCTGCCGAGTATCGCCCTTTTCTAACGCTCAATGAGTTTGCTTTAGAGCTTACTTGCGCAGAAGACAAAATTTTGTCGGGTTTTAAAGAGGCACTCATAGAGTTGGAGCGTGCCCGGAGGTTTGGATTTACCGCCAGCGAGTTGAACCGTGCCCAAGAATATTTGCTGTCTTATTACGAAAACTTGGCCAACGAACAGAACAAAATGTATTCGAGTTCTTTGGTCAATCGGTTGGTCAATCAGTTTTTAACCGCCCGCATCATTCCTACCGAAGCGCTCAGGTGGCAATTTGCACAGCAAGTGGTGAAGTCCTTTACACTCGAAGAAATACTTTCCTGTTTGCTGGCAAATACGCCCGAGCAAAACCAGGTGCTGTTGTTGCAAGCTCCCGACAAGGAAGGGCTTCTTTTACCCTCCGAAGCACAACTTTTGGAAACGCTGGCTTCTGTAAAACAAATGCCACTTGAGCCTTACCAAGAAACCACCGTGGCCGAGACTTTGATGGAACAGCCGGTCAAGCCATTAGCCATTATCGAAGAAAAATATTATCCCGAATGGAATCTTACTGAGTGGGTATTACCCAACAAAACTCGCGTGTTGGCCAAACCTACCGACTTTCAGAATGACGAAATACGGATGTCGGGCTTTTGCGAAGGAGGCTATTCCAACGTAAACGATCAAGACTATCTACATTTTTTATATGCCACCCCATTGCTCAATGGAGGATTAGGGAACTTAGATGAAAAAGCCTTTCAAAAATTTATGGCCGGTAAAAATTGCGACGTGGGCGTGTTTGCCTCCGAGCTAACCGACAATATTTATGCCTACTCAACCAAAAAAGATTTATCGCTGATGTTTCAAATGGTTTATTTACGAATGACCAAGCCTTACTACGACGAAACTTACGCGCAAAACTACCTGAGCCGCGAGCGAAGCGACGAGGTCAACGAACTACGCGATCCGAATACCTACTTTAATAAAGAATTTGCCAAGATTTTCACGCAAAACCACTATACCATCACAGCACGAAACGACAACCAACGATGGGATAAAATTAGTTTGGCCAAGTCTTTTCCCTTTTATCAGGAGCGCTATGGCAATGCCAACGGATTTACCTTTATTTTTGTAGGAAGTTTTACTTTAGAGCAACTCAAGCCTTTTGTAGAAACGTATATTGCTACTTTACCTGCCACTACCGACAAACAAGGCTGGCAAGATTTACACATAGAACCCCCTCGCGGAATTGTCAAAAAAGAAGTTTTCAAAGGACAAGAGCCGCTTAGCCAAGTACACGTTACCTTTTACGATACCTTGCAATACAGCCTACAGCAACAGCAAACCGCTTGGCTGCTGCGCCAAGTGCTGAATATGCGTTTGTTGGAAAAGCTTCGCGAGGAAAGTAGCGGGGTTTATAGCCCGAGTCTGGGGCTTTCGCTTACACGTTTCCCTCGGGGGTATGTCCGCAGCGACTTGTCGTTTAGTTGCAAACCCGAAAATGTTGAATGGTTGATCAAACAAGCTTTTGAAGTCATCCAAGAACTACAAGCCACAGCGCCCTCCGACGAAGATTTGCGAAAAGCTCAGGAAGCCTTTAAAAGGGCAATAGAGGTCAATACCAAAGAAAATTGGTTCTGGTTAGATGCCATCTCACGGCGTACATTCGCCAAAGAATCGTTCGAAGTAGCACCCATTAGGCTATTTATTGATCAGATCAAGGCAGAAGACTTGCAAAATTTAGCCAAGCGTTGTTATCAATTCGATAATTATTTGCAAGTAGTGCTTTACCCCGAAAAGTTTGTCAAATAAATATTTGCAGGAAAATAAGCCTTATTTGCCCCCGCTAAACCCGCCTCCGCGAAAGCTTCGGCCACCGGTAGAAGAAGAACTGCGGCTTGTGCTTGAGCTGGTGCGCGAGGAACGATTGCTACTACCCGAACTGTGTCCTCCACTACCGTAGAAGTAACCTCCTCCCCAGCGAACCGTATTTTTATTTTCTTTGGCATATTGTTGCATCATCGGGCGGTTGTGCAACGCCACCAACCACCAGCCATAATAGCCGGAAGCATAAATGCTGCTCCCAATAGTCAGAAAAGCAACAATGATGGCAATGATGGTGAATGTTCTCATAAGGCTATTTTATCTAAACAATGCGTAAGCAAAATCTTGAAAGTTAGGTCAACTATTATCGTTCAAGGCTAACCAAATAACAAACATCGTAAAGGAAATAATGCCAAAAACAATGGCTGTTGTGGTGTACACATCAATAATGTATTCTTCGCCGGTCATAATTTTTACCCTGGCTTGTAGGCCGTCATAAATCTTTATTTCCTTTTCCAAGGGAATATATGTCGATGTTTCGGTAATCTTGTAGCTTTTCTCGGCTGAAAGCGCCGCGTAAAATACACCGGCACTATCTACTTTGAAATATTCTTCGTGTTTGTTTCGGTTTTCAGTCCAGCGTCCATCAGAGTCAGAGCCGGATTCAAAATAAAAATCGATGCCAAAACTGTTGACCAACAACTCTTTATCAGCATCAAAAATATCAACATTCAAAAATAAGTTATTGTTGAAGGAAGAAGGCATCGTGGGAATAATGCTGATTTCTACCTTCATCAGTTTGTTTTTTTTAGGGTCTAAATT
>DMHB01000240.1 GCA_003449595.1 Microscillaceae bacterium
AATTGAGCGTATTAACAATACTCAAATCAACAGGCGTCAGGTTAAAAGCGTGGAAGTTTTTCTGAAAAGTATAAACCAATGCCGACCGAATGTTGGCACGGGTATATTCGGGGCGACGCACAAAATTAAAACCAATGTTGATACGGGTGCGTGGATTGAGATTTAAAAATGCAAACCGCAACCTTGTCGGGATAAGCAACTGCGGGATGATAAGCGCTGAGTTAAAACTGATTTCCTGACTATTGTAAAAACCAGTTTCACTCGAAAAGCCGGTTTGGCCGTCGAATAAAAATTGAAAGTCATTTTCAAACAGCTCGCAACCCCTGAATACATTCCGATTGCGCAGCGAGAAATGAACAAAAGGCCCCGGCGGCCCTTGTGCTACATTGAAGCCCCCTTCGTTGCTGAACTGGTATTTATCTAAGGGACTGGTGAAAATATTGGCCACAAACGATCGTTTCGTAGTATCGAAACTAATGTTTACAAACTTGAACATATCCAACCCCAATAGGCCGCTCTGTGTAGCAATGGTGGCCGTATTGCTATACAGTTGTTTGGGAAACATTCTTATCTTTTTGTAAAGCACCCTTGGCGAATAAGCCAGCCGCTTGCCTTCATATATATAATGTATGGTGTCTTGCTCGGCAAGTCGTTTGGCAAACTTAGGATAAAATACCAAAGTGTCCTTTTGTCTTTTGGTAGCAAACTGGTCGGCACTGATGGTATGAAAATATACTTTGTCTAATACATAGGCTTTGTGGGTGTTGTTTACGGGGTCGGAAATATATATATCTACTTCGGCCACTTTGCGTCCTCGCCCGCTGCTATCTACCAAGTTGGTATCTACATCGAAGGCCACATAGCTACGGCTAAAGTCAAAATAGCCTTTGTCGCGCAATAATTTTTCGATGCGGGTGCGCTCATCGGTTAGTTTATTTTCATCATAAATATTATCGACTTTAATCCGGCTATTGGCAATGTCTTTTTGGATGGTTTTATAAACGCCCGAATCGGGAACTATCCAGTCAACATCCGCGATGTAGGTTGGTTGCCCTTCGCTAATTTGGTAAGTAACCCAAATTCTCTTGCGTTTTATTTTAGTTTTGATATCAACCTTAGCATCAAAAAAACCTTTGGTTTGCATAAATAGGCCAATTTCTTCAGCGGTTTTCCGCCCGATTAGGGTGTCGTAAAAGGTTGGCGGTTCGCCCATAACCCGCATTATGAAGTTGCCTTCGATGCGCTTTTTGAGTTTAGCTATTTTCCTATCTTTTTTCTTTCTCAGTTTTTGTATTTTTTCAATATCGTTGCGGTTGTCTTTGAAGAGTTGTGCAAATTTCTTGTCTGAGTTTTCCAGCTTTACTTGAACTTTGGCAGGTTTGTGAAAGCGTTTGCCAAAGTTATAGAGCCAGAGGTAGGGCAAGGCTGTAAAAATCCGGCGGTTGGGTTTTTGTCTGAAAAGGCTTTCAATATCTTCAGTAGCCACTTTGTTGTTTCCTGCCACACTTTGGCCTAATAACAGATACTGCCCCGGTTTCCAGGATTTAGTGCTGATACATCCTGCAAAGGAAAGTAAAAGTAGCAATAGGGCTGATTTACAAAATAGGAAAAGATATTTTGGCACGATAGACAAGTAAAGCTAATTTTAGCGCAAATTTATACTCAAATTAACCTATTTGGTTTATGTTGTCGAAGAATCAGCAAAAATTTATTCGTTCATTACATCAAAAGAAGTTTCGCCAAGAAGCAAATGCTTTTCTGGTAGAAGGTGAGAAAAATCTTGTCGAACTTTTGCAGTCTGACTGGAGGCAACAACTTGAGGCATTGTATTGCACAGCAGCCTTTGCACAAAAATATACTTCTTTACTACCCGATATTTACCAAATAGCCTCTGCGGAAGCCTTAGAGCAAGCAGGTAGCCTTACTACCAACAATCAGGGCCTTGCAGTGGTTGCTTTGCCACCTAAACTACCCTCCCTTCCCGATTTAGAACAGGCTTCATTGGTATTGGCTTTACACGACTTACAAGACCCAGGCAACCTGGGCACAATATTGCGTACCGCCGACTGGTACGGCATTCAGTGGGTATTTTGCTCGCCTCAAACAGTCGATTTATACAACCCAAAAGTAATTTCGGCTACCAAAGGAGCTTTCTTGCGTGTAAAAGTGGTTTATTATGATCTGGAAGTTGTAATCAAACACTGTCGGCAACAACAAATACCTGTATATGCTGCGGCTTTGGGTGGCAGAAACTTGCATACTTGCACCTTTGGTCAACGGGGTGGTTTGGTCGTAGTGGGCAACGAATCAGCCGGCCTCCCCTCTTATTTGTGTCAGTTGGCCGATCATACCATTGCTATCCCGAAGTTTGGCCAAGCCGAGTCGCTTAATGTGGCCGTTGCCGCTGCTGTATTGTTGGATAACATGAGGCGAAGTTGAGCAGTATTTTGTTTTTATAAAAGTTTTTTCAATAAAATACATTCAATGTTATATAAACAAGCAGATTGAACTTAGTGGTCACGGTCTCATTCTTTCAACGGAATGGAATATCTTGCGTGTGCGATTCAATCACAGACTCATAAATTGAAATAAGTTGATTATAATTTACTTGAGGGGTATATTTATCGAGATAGCTTTGACGAGCACCCCCATACAAAGCCTAACTTTGAGGATGTTTTTCAAATTTTTCAATTTGTGAAAATAAGTCGTCAGGATTTCCGCTGTTAAAAAGTAGCCCATTTTGATTGTGCTGAATTAAAGCCTGAAGATTTTCGATATCGGAAATAATTACGGGAGTTCCTGTTGACAAACATTCTAACACCGTCAGTGGCATTCCCTCATGCCATACTGAGG
>DMHB01000372.1 GCA_003449595.1 Microscillaceae bacterium
ACCAGGTGCGCATAGAAGATCTAAGCAAAAAGCCAATGATTTATGCAGAACGCATCTATATAAACTTCGATTATAAACGCTTGCTCAAAGGCGGGAATATTACCCTTGATCAAGTAAACTTAACCAAAGCCAGTGTCAATTTGGTGGTCGATGAGAAAACCAAGCAACTCAATATCAACGAATGGGTTGATGCCCTTGACAGGCTTAGCCCTCCCCCGAAAGAAAAGAAAAAAAAGAAGAAATCAACCAAGTTTGTTATCCGAAAAGCCCAAATCAAAGACAGCTATTTCAGTTATTACGACAATACCAAAGCCCGCGATGAGTCGGTAGATTTTGACCCTGTACACTTCGATTTAGACAACCTCAATGGTAGCCTTGAGCGATTTACAGTTGCCGGTGATACCATTCAGTTGGAAGCTGAAAATCTGAAAGCCATTGAGCGCAAAGCCGGTCTTTTTCTGAAAAATTTGACCACTTTTTTCAGAATGACTAAAACGTCAATGGAGTTCAATAAGCTCAATTTAGCCCTGAATGATTCGAAGGTTACAGAAAATCTTGTGTTTCGTTTCAAGAGTATGAAAGATATGAGCGATTTTGTCAACAAAGTCGCCATTGTGGGGAGCTTTAAAGACACCGAAATTCATACCGAAGACTTGGCCAAGTTTGCCCCGGCACTTAAAAAATTCAAAGATGTTTGGAAAATCAGTGGCACTTTTGTGGGTCTGGTCAATGATTTTGTAATGCGAAACTTTGATCTGAGATTCGGGAAAGACAGCCACATCAAGGGATACGCCTCTTTGAAAGGACTGCCCGATGTAGAAAAAACGGTGATGAAGTTCGACCTGAAAAACTCGGTTTTGCACGGCGAAGAATTGAAAAACTATATCGACAACCAGCAAGTAGTCAATATTTTGGATCAAGCCGGGTTGATGAATTTTGATGTCGATTTTGAAGGCACTACCCAAGAATTTAAAACTACCGGAGAATTCAAAACAGGCTTAGGAAACTTTACTATTGATCTGGCAATGGTTTTGCCTACTCAATCGTATAAAGCAACCCTCAAAGCGGAAGAGCTTAATCTGGGGGCTATCCTCAGTACGCCGATGTTGGGCAAAACCACCCTGACAGCCGACATCGAAGGCAAAGGATTTAGCGAAGAAACGGCTGATTTTGTGATCGATACCAAAATAGAACATTTCTTCGCGAATGGGTATGATTACAAGGATTTGGAAATTGACGGGCGTTTTGCAAGAGGGCATTTCGACGGCGAGTTTGTAGCACGCGATCCCAACCTTAATTTGATTGTAAAAGGCGAATTAGACCTCAATCCTGATAAAACGAAGCCCGATCTTCCTCCCGGGCGGTTTAATTTCCAAAGTGATATTACACGCATCAGCCTTAAAGATCTCAACTTATCCGCCAAGGAAACCCTGATTAAAGGGAAAATCCGTTCCGATACGCGGGGGTTGACTTTGGACGATATTATTGGCGAGGCAGATTTAGAAGAGGCCATTGTGTTGTACGAAGGCAAAAGTTTAGAGATCAAAAAAGCAAAATTATTTGCCATTCAAACCGATAATAACCGGCTTCTTACGTTTGATTCAGACTTTTTTTCTGCCCGATTTTCAGGTAAATATCTTTTTTCACAGTGGTTGGCTGACTTGCAAGCTTTGGCAAAGGAATTGGCTTTCAAATTTGAGGGAAATACCAGCAAAGAAGATGCTTATTATGAAAGTAAAGACATTGGAACTGATTATAAATTAAACTACGCTATCAATATCAAAAATGCCAACCCCATTATTGACCTATTTGCACCCAATGTTTATTTGAAGCACAATATATCTCTTTACGGCGATTTTTCGGGGGGCGACACCACGCGGTTCAACCTACAAACCGGAAGGCAAGGCATCGACTCAATATGGGTTGGGAGCAATAAGTTTTACGACATTGACCTCAAGTTGGTGGGCGAAAAAAGTAGTAAAACCGATCAGCTCAAGATAGACGCAAAAATCAATTCATCCCGTCAAGATATTGGGGCTTTGAAAACGGAAGGCTTTATGCTTGATGTGGACTGGGATGACGACATACTTAATTTCAGAACCATCGCCCAACAAGCCGACACCAGTGGTAATTTTATCAAATTGGAAGGAGGCGTAAAGTTGAGCGAAGGGCGCATCGATATTTTATTCAAGCCCTCCACCATCAAGCTATTGCAAAATCGATGGGCTTTTGCGCGTAACAACCAAATTACGCTCACCAACGGAGAAATCATATTCAACAACTTCGGTGTTTATAATACCCATTTTCGCGATTCAAGACTGTTTTTCCACGGGGCTATTTCAGAAGACCCCGAAAAAGCGCTGCTCATCAAACTCGAAGATATTGAAATTTTACCTTTTGCTACCATCATCAAACAACGCATCGGAGGGGTAGCCAATGCTACTATCGAGGTAAAAAACCTTTACCAAGATATACTCATGAAAGGCGATTTGCGCATCGATGAGTTTTACTATAAAAATGCGTTTTTAGGTTATATCGAAGCCAATACCCATTGGGATGGATTTCAAAAACCATTATTTCTTACCTTAGATGCTACCCTGCGCAGCGATGATCCGTACTTCAGCCTCAAGGGGAATTATAATCCGGTTAATGATGGCCTTGATTTCAGAGCACTTTTTGACCAGTTTGAACTTCAATTGGCCGAGCCTTTTGTGGAAGACCTTTTAGCCCAAATGACCGGGACAGCCAAGGGGCGCATCGACATCAAAGGAACCGGCAGCAGCCCTGTCGTAAAGGGCGAACTTGAAGTAATGAACGGTGGGTTTTTATTCAAAATGATGAATACTTACTACACCTTCAGCGACAAACTTTTCTTGGAACCTAACCGGTTTTATATGAAAAATTTTACCCTTTTTGACAATCAGAATAATAAAATGACCCTCAATGGTGGATTCACACACGATGGCTTCAAAAACATTTTATTAGACCTAAAAGGCTCGTTCAAAAATTTCTTGGTGATGCAGAAAGACATACCCAAAGAAAACGAAGCCTTTTATGGAACGGCTACCGCTTCCGGAACTTTAAGTGTTACCGGTTTATTGAACAGCTTGGTGGTCAACATTGACGCAAAAAACGAGAAAGGGACTAAAGTCTTTTTCCCGTTGGATGGCTACAGCGAAGTGAGCCAGAAAGATTACATCACTTTTGTGAAGCCCAAAGCAGACAAAACAATCAAAGCTAAAAGAAAAGTTGAATTGAACAACCTCAAGTTGAACATGAACGTGGATGTGAACGAAGAGGCTGAGTTTGAAATTATCTTCGATTTGCGCGCTGGCGATATCATCAAGGCTTCCGGCAACGGAAAAGTGCGTATGGAGTTAGACACCGATGGCGACCTCAATATGTTTGGAAGCTATACCATCTCGAAAGGGAAGTATAATTTTACATTGCTCAATTTGGTAAACAAAGGTTTCGATATTGAAAAGGGAAGTCGCTTAGATTTTGTCGGCGATCTGTTTGAAACCCGCTTGAAAGTGGCAGCCAGCTATACACAGGTTACAGCTCTAACGCCACTTATCAATGCGCGTAACATAACCAATGATCCAATGTTTTCCATGCGTTTCCCCATAAAAGTGCTCCTCAAAATGGAAGGGCTAATGCTGGAGCCTGAAGTTAAGTTTGGGTTGGATTTAAGCCAGGTTCGCAACATTTCCAATCCAATTATGCAAGCTGCTGTGATACAATTGGACAACAACATCAACACCAACGAACAAGAACTGAATCGACAAGTTTTTAGCTTGATTGTGCTCAAGCGACTTGCGCCTCCCGACGGCTTTGCTATCGGTGGACAAGCGGCTACCAGTAGTTTGAGCGAGCTGCTTTCTAACCAATTGAACAATTGGTTATCGCAGGTAGATAGTAACTTGGAGCTGAATTTAGACCTGGACGCTTCTCGGGTAAGTGTGAGCTATAAAATGCTCGATGGGCGCTTGCGTATTACCCGCGAGGGAAATCTTTCTTCTACACAAAACCGAAACGCTACTGCCACAGCAATCGGCGATTGGACGATTGAATATATGCTAACCCAAGACGGTAAGCTGCGCGCAAAAGCCTATAACCGAAGCAACCAAGGGGCTTTGGGGATGATTAACCTCAACAATGCAGCCAATAACATTACTGGATTCAGCATTATGTACACCAAATCTTTCAACTCGTTCAAAGAACTGTTTACCTCGCAGAAAAAAATGAATCAAGAAAACGAACGCCGTGAAAGGGAAGAAACAGAACGTAAAGAAAAGGAATTGAAAAACAAAGAAGGAAAGAAAGAAGAAACACCACCAACCGAACCCTTGGATCAATAATTTCTAATAAACAGTGTGTGGAATCGCAGGCTTTTTTAACTGGAATCATCCAGACCAAGTGCTCGGGTTGCGCCGGATGACCCAACCTTTGGTACACCGTGGGCCGGATGCCGCAGGTTTTTTTGAAGAAAACCAAGTAGGATTAGGCCACCGGCGACTCAGCATCCTCGACCTTAATCCACGAAGCCACCAGCCTTTTCATTCGGCCTGTGGGCGATATGTGATGGTGTATAATGGCGAAGTATATAATTTTGCTGAATTGGCGCAGAAACACCGGCTTGTCTTGCAAACCGGCTCGGATACAGAAGTGATTTTGGCCTTATTCGCAAAGATAGGGGCTGATTTTGTGCACGAACTCAACGGGATGTTTGCTTTGGCTATTTATGACCGCCAGTTGCAAAGTCTTTTTCTTTGCAGAGATCGGATAGGGGTGAAGCCTCTTTTTTATTTTTGGGATGGGACAAGATTTGCTTTTGCCTCTGAAATGAAAGCCTTGTATGCCCTTCCGAACCTTACACGCAATATAGCACCAGAGTCGATACATCATTTTTTACACTTGGGGTATATTCCGGCTCCTTATACCATCTATCAGCAAATTTACAAACTGCCACCCGGCCATATAGTCGTAGTAAATGGCCAAGGGCTACAACCACCAAAACCCTATTGGCAAGCAGCCAAGTTCCTTCCGGTGGATGAAAAAGGCTACCTAACCGACGAGAAAACTGCATTTACCCAATTGCACGAGTTACTCAAAAGCGCTGTTGCGTACCGTCTTATTGCCGATGTGCCGGTGGGTGTATTGCTTAGTGGCGGCATTGACTCAAGCTTGGTGGCTGCTTTGGCTGTGGCGCAAAGCAATCATCCGATTCGTACTTTTTCAATCGGGTTTGAAGATCAGGCACACAATGAAGCATTTTTTGCTGAACAAGTTGCCCAAAAATTAGGCACACAGCACGAAACCCATTGGCTCAACACCCATACAGCCCAAGAATGGGTGCTTTCGTTGACTCAAATTTATGATGAGCCTTTTGCCGACTCGTCAGCCATTCCTTCCTTATTGGTTTCTCAAGTAGCCAGTCAGCAACTCAAAGTGGTGCTCGGGGGCGACGGGGGCGACGAACTTTTCTGGGGTTATGGAAGCTATGCTTGGGCTATGCGGTTGGCGCAACCTTGGATAAAATTTGCCCGCAAACCCTTATCAGCTCTATTGGCAACTCGCCAAACACCTTCTTTTCAGAAAGCAGCTCGGCTGTTGCGATACGACAACCGGCCTTACTGCATCCCGTCGCATATTTTTTCGCAAGAGCAGTTTTTATTTAGCCAGGCCGAGTTATCTGAAATAGGGACACCCAACAGTTTCAAGCCACAGCCATTTGCCCCCATTTTACCCGCACAATTGTCGAACCCCGCCGCACGACAAGCTTTTTTCGACTTACTTTATTACCTACCCGACGACCTATTGGTTAAAATCGATAGGGCCAGTATGCACTTTGGCTTAGAAGTAAGAACCCCATTGTTAGACTTTCGGGTGGTGCAGTTTGCCCTGCAAATGGCTTCTTGGCTTAAAATAAATGCCTCGGGCGAAACAAAACACCTGCTAAAGCAAGTCCTTTTTCAGTATTTGCCTGCTGCCTTATTCAAACGACCCAAACAAGGGTTTTCTATCCCATTGGTGGATTGGCTGCGAGGCGATTTAAGATTTTTGCTCGAAGACTTCCTGCGGCCCGAGGTACTGAAAAGGCACGGCTGGGTTGATGCGCAAAAGGTAGCCTCGATGAAAAAAAGCTACCTTGAAGGCAATTCATTTTGGTATAACCGGCTGTGGGCTTTGGCTATGCTGCACAAGTTTTTGGAAGAAATACACAGCTGACCGATTGCACTGTTAAAGCGCATTAAATACAGCATTGACACGCACAATGCGCTGGTTGTCCTTCCAAAAAAACGCATTGACAAACGCCACTTGTTTGCCTATCTTCAATATATCTACTTCAATTTCAACCCAATCGCCCAGTCGAGCTGTACCGGCAAAGTCAGTATTTTGGTTGATGGTTACCCAGTTGGCTGCTTCGCCTTGCTGGGCAAACACCAACGAATAACCCATAGCAATATCTGCCAAGGTCATCCATACGCCTGCGTGCACAAAACCCCTTCCATTGAGATGTTTTTCCAAAATTTCGATACCAACTTGTAGCTTACTGCCTTCAGTTTTCTGATAAATAGGCCCAATGGTATCTAAAAAAGGGCTTGATCTAAACAAAGGTTCAAACCCTTTGGCTTTATATAGTTCCATCAGCATTAAGCTTTTTTATGAAACCACGCCCAAACAGCTTCGCAAGTTGCCACTATTGCGCCTGTTTCGTCAGTTACGGCGGCTTCCAATCGCAATTCACCTTTGCTATTTTTTTGGATGAATTGTTGTTCGTCTGCCGAGATGGTCGCTACAGCTTGTATATTTCCTTGGCAACGCTTAATAAAATTGGTATTCACTTGCTTGACCAAATATACTTGATCATCGCCTATGTGCATAGCCAAGGCAATGCCCATGGCTGTTTCGGCAGTCAAAATAATACCTGCTGATTGAATGGTGCCAATTTGATTTTGAACATTGCGCTGGTTGCGCATACTGGCGACACATTGTGTAGGGCTAAGTACCTCGACGCGGGCATCACAAGTGCTAAACATAGGCACCAGCATCTGTAAAAACTCATTCAGGCGCTGGTTTTGTTCTGTTGCTGAAATCGAAGCCAACCCTTCGAGCATCACGCGCAAACGGTTGGTAAAGATAGTAGGAGAAGGTGTGTCCATAATAAAAGTTGTTTTTATCTTTACAACAGTGTGGACTATAGTCCATAGTTGTACAAAATCAAAAAAAATATGCGGATCAGCGAATTTTGCAAAAAAACGGAGCTGAGCAGAGACACCATTCGTTTTTATGAGAAAAAAGGCATACTCAGGCTTAAGCCTCAACAGCGGTTGGCCAATCGTTATAAAGATTATTCCGAAGATGATGTAGCATTATTACGACTGGTGAAGAAAGCACAAAGCTTTGGGTTCAAACTACGCGAAATTCGTGTTTGGATTGAAGAATGGTATCAGGGCAATATCTCGGTGGCACAGAAAATTGATATTTTCAAAGAACAAATTCAAAAAATTGACGAGAAAATAATTGAGTTACAAGAAATCAAGGCTCAAGTGGCCGATAAGCTGGAAGAGTATTTGGCAAAGTCATCGCAAAATCCACCAAATGAATCTGTAAGGCCATGAAAAAAAGCAGCCTTTGGGGTAAAAGCTGCTTTTGAATGAAAGATCAGGAGTTGGCTAATTGATAAGATGAGTACCCATTAAGCCTTTTTCATGGTGGCGGGTCAAAATATCATGGCCTTTTTTCGCTTCTTTATCGGTGCCCTGCACAATGACCAAGTACTTGCCCTCTTTGATGTATTCTTCATATTTTTTAGCATCCTCTTCGGCCATTTTTTTAGCATCTACATGGCCTTCTGTGCCATCTTCTATGCCTCCAACAATAGCTCCCACAATAGAACCTCCCAACGAACCCAAAAATGTACCCTCGATGCCGGTCAGCAAAGCACCGGCCAAACTACCGGCTACATATAGCACACCAACTCCGGGTATAGCAATAAGTCCGAGACCTGTCAACAAGCCTAAGGCACCGCCCACTATAGCACCGACTTCAGTTCCTTTGATGGTTGCATCTTCCCAAGTATGAACCCCATCTATTTCCGAAACAGCTTCGCCTTTGCCTACTAATGCTAAATGTTTCATGTTAAAGTTCTCTTCTTTGAGCACTTTAATGGCTTCTAATGCTTCGCGGTGTGAATTGAAAATACCAATCACAGCACTTTTCTTTTCTCTTGACATATAATTGTATTTGATTGATGGTAAATATGGAAACTGATTCAATATTACATTGGAAGCTTGGCATAAAAAATGATATTTGTTAGGAATTGAAGAAAAAACCAAGGCAATGAAAAAGCCACCCCGAATGTGTCGAAGTGGCTTAGTTAAATCGTTACTTTGGTTATTTATTAAACAGTAGTAGTTTTATTTTACTTTTTCTACTACAGCTTTGAAGGCTTCAGGGTGGTTCATGGCTAAATCAGCCAATACTTTGCGGTTCAGGGTAACATTGGCCTTGGCAAGTTTGCCAATAAAAGTAGAGTACGACAGGCCATACTGACGGACACCTGCATTGATGCGTTGAATCCAAAGGGCGCGGAAATTTCTCTTTTTTACTTTTCTGTCGCGATAAGCATATTGAAGACCTTTTTCAACAGCGTTTTTGGCAACAGTCCATACATTTTTTCTTCTGCCAAAATAGCCTTTAGCTAATTTGAGCACTTTTTTTCTGCGAGCACGTGAGGCTACAGCATTGACTGAACGAGGCATAATTTTTTACTTTTTAACTGTTGGCGGTTGTGCAAAAACTTGGGCAACACTTGAAAGAGCCAATAGTTGTGAAACCATAAATTCAAAAATACAATAGATTAAAGATTCAGCATTGCCTTTACATTGTTCATGTCGGCATCGCTCACCAAAGTAGCCAAACCCAAGCGGCGTTTCTGCTTGATGGTTTTTTTAGTGAGAATGTGGCGTTTGTACGCTTTTTTTCTTTTTACTTTGCCAGTGCCAGTAAGCTTGAAGCGTTTTTTGGCGCTGGAGTTTTTTTTCACTTTGTACATAGAATGTAAACCGTTTAGTACCCTGAAAACAAAAGTCCCTTCTTTAAAAAGGGACTGCAAATTTATGATTTAAAGTTGGGCTATCCAACAAAAAAGCTATTCTTCTTGGGAATTTTTATTGGACTTCTCCACTTTCTTTGTGGGAGCCACCTTAGGAACAATAAACACCAACATCCGTTTGCCTTCTAATTTGGGCATTTGTTCTACTTTGCCATAATCATCTAAAGCAGCTATAAATTTCAATAAAAGTGCTTCGCCTCTTTCTTTGAACACGATGGTTCGGCCAACAAAGTTAACGTATGCTTTGATTTTAGCTCCTTCTTGCAAAAATTTGATTGCGTGCTTTAGTTTGAATTCAAAATCGTGATCATCGGTATTGGGGCCAAATCGAATTTCTTTTAAGATTGTTTTCTGTGCTTTGGCTTTAAGTTCTTTTTGTTTCTTTTTTTGATCATATTTGAACTTAGAATAATCAACAACCTTACAGACCGGAGGAACAGCATTGGGTGCTATTTCAACCAAATCCAAATTTTGTGCTTTGGCTATTGCCAGAGCTTTATCGATAGCGTAAACACCGATTTCTACGTTGTCGCCTACCAAGCGTACTTCGGCGACTCTAATTAATTCATTGATACGGTAAGGCTCCTCTGCCTTTTTTGGGGGGCCTCCCCTTTGGAACTTTGAAATAATAACCTCCTTTTTAGGTAAAATTAAAAAACAAATCAACTGCACACCACTCAATCAAGTAGAATAATGGTGTGCAGTGTAATAATATGAATTAGAAATGAATAATCAAGGGCATAAGATGGATTAACCAATATTAATTTAATTCAAAATTGAATCTGCGTAGTTCTCTACCTGTTGAGGTTTCAACAATGGCAACCTCATGACGGCCTTTTTGGAACTTATAACCTGCTGTTGGATTAATGAACTTGTCTTTTACGATAGGGTCTTTATCCACTTCACCTTTTTTACGCGGCGTAAGAGCAATTTGCTCGCCATCCGGGCCATATAGACGCTCTTCTATGGTCTCGCCGCTACGGGGTGCACGCGAAAGGGTATATTTGATTTCTAAGACTTCAATATTTTTTGATTTAAAGTTCAACTGAAAGCGATTTTTTCTATCCAAATACCCGGGCGATACTACCATATTGATGACCGAGAGCGTTCGCATATTTTCAGCCTCTTCGGTTGCTTTTCCAGATTGGCTGCGCAGTTTGGTATTTTCATCTTTTAGGCTTTTGACCAATCCATCCAATTCAGCGATCTGTTTTTTGTATTCTTCGAGGGTTGTCCCTTGAAGCGACACTAACTCGTCGTAATCTTTTTGCAATTTATCATATTTATCTTGCAGATCTTTGAGCTGTTTTTGCAGTTTGTTTATCTGACCTTTGGAAGCATTTGCGTTGCCACGTACAGCATAAAGCAGACGGCTTACAGAATCTTTTTGGTTTTGTATTTTGTCTTTTTCTCTCAATAAACTATCAGCTTCTTCTTTTAATTTTTCTTTCTGATTGAACAAGCTGTCTAATTGGATGCGTAGGTTCAAGGAATCGGCTTGTAAACTGCTGATTTGGTTTTTTTGGACAGTATTTGACTTATCCAAGCTATATTTATTGTTAATCAAAGTGAAAATAATGATCAAACTAATGCCTAATAATACAAATAAAGCAATTACTGTGGTATTAGATTTGCCCATACCGCCGCCTTGGAAAAAGCCCTGTTTTTCAAAATCTTCGCTCATTTTTTGTAATGGTTATGAAGTATCAATTTGTGATGTTTATAAAAAAAGATAATATGTTTCGTACAACAATAGTGCAAATTTAGCTAACTATTTGGTTATGTGTATATTGTCGAAACAAAATTTATGGTTTAAACTTACTAAAAAAAAATAGAAATGAAATCTTTCTGCCATTTTTTTTGGAAAATGAAGCAGCAAGGTGCTTTCTTGGGCTTTTAGAATTTACCGAAACAGAACCTTATTCAAAGCGTAACGATTCAATAGGATCTAACAACGAGGCTTTGTAGGCAGGGTAAAACCCTGATATGATTCCTACAAAGACACTAATGACCAAGGCAATGAGTATCCATAACCAAGGCACAATGAACACGCCCGACCCAACCAACACGGAAGTAAGATTGCCAATGGCTATTCCCAAAATAATACCTCCGATACCCCCCAGAATACATATTACGATGGCTTCTATCAAAAATTGTTGTCTGATCCGAAAGGGGGTAGCGCCTAATGCTTTTCTTACACCTATTTCACGGGTTCGCTCAGTAACCGAGACCAGCATAATATTCATAAGACCTATGCAGGCACCGACTAAAGTAATAAAACCGATGACTCCGCCGGCAACTTTCAAATACCCTGTGATGGTTTCTAAACGACTGGCTAAGGTTTCGCTGCGGGCTACTTCAAAAGAGTTGGAAGCGCCCGGTTTATCACGGCGTATTTGGCGCATAATACGGGTAGCTTCGCCCATTGCAAAGGGAAATTCGTTGCTGTTTTCTAACAAAGTGGTGATATCATAAGTCCTTTTGGTGCGCGAAGGAATTTGAGCTGCTAAAGCCAAAGGAATGTGTACATTGCGATCCGCTCCTGAGCCTCCGAAAGTACTCCCTGTTTTGGCCAATACACCAATGATGACATATTTGCGGCCTGCCACACTGAGACTTTTGTTGATTGGGCTTTCTTTCTCATACAATTTCTCCATTATTTCATAGCCAATGATAGCTACATGCGCTCCTTCTTCTAATTCTACATTGGTAAAGTTTCTGCCTAACTCGATGGTGTATCCATTCGAGGCAAAGTAATTATCATTAATACCCATCACAGAAGTATTAGGGTTTGTTTTCTTCGAGCCATACTTGGCTTCGGCAATGCCGGTTACCATGGTGCTGATACTAACCTTAGCTTGAAAATTAATCTGTTGTTGGTATTCAATGGCTTGCTTGTATTCGATAGGAGGGTATTTTTTCTCATCCCTTCCACGACGGCGCATTTGACGCTCGTCTTGGCCTTTGATATCAAATGAGTTAGCTCCCAATTCAGCAAAACTACTATCGACAGAAGCCTGAATTGCATCTACAGCCGTCAAAATACCAACCAGCGATGTAATACCAATGGCTACAATCAAAGCGGTAAGGGTAGTGCGCAACCAATTATCTTGGATAGATCGAATACCTTCTCTCACATTTTCCGTAAAATTCATAATGAGATAGTTTTTTTATTTTATCTTACAAAG
>DMHB01000285.1 GCA_003449595.1 Microscillaceae bacterium
ATTTTCAGATATTTAATCATATTTTTAATGTCAAATAAATACTTCTTTTTACTTATTTTTAAATTGTAAATAAATGATGTATTCATTCTGAATATCAACCCCAATTAATTTTCCGTTTTTTAGGTTTTCAATATCCGCCTCTGTTAATGTAACAGTTTGTCCACCCCATCTTTTACCAAAAGGTGTTACTTCATTTTCAATGTCAATAGTTTTGTCTAACACTATTTTATTTTCATCAATCATAATGTATATCCAATTTTGTTTAAATTCATTTTTATCGCCTCATCCAATTCCTTCGCTTTTTCCATCTGCTCCTTCAATGCAAGGGTCAGCGCGCCCATCTTCTCGGCAAACGCCTGTCCATCTTCTTCTATTTCTTTAAAATCAATATACCGCCCGGGTGTCAGGATGTAATTGTTCTTGCGGATGTCTTCGATGTTGGCAGATTTGCAAAATCCTGCAATGTCTTGGTAGGGCGTTGTGGAGACGGAATGCACTCCATCTCTACAACGCCAATTGTGGTACGTATCTGCAATTTTGGCAATGTCTTCATCCGATAATTCTTTTTGCTTACGGCTAATCATTGAGCCAAATTCACGGGCATCAATAAAAAGCACTTCGTTGGTTCGGTTGCGGAATTTGGTCGTTTCGGTTTTGTTGCGAGCCAAAAACCACAGGCAAGCGGGAATTTGGGTATTGTAAAACAACTGCGAAGGCAAGGAAACCATACAGTCCACCAAGTCGGCTTCAATCATTGCTTTTCTGATTTCGCCCTCGGTGGCCGTTTCGCTGCTCATACTGCCGTTTGCCAGCACAATACCCGCCGTGCCGTAGGGCGCAAGTTTGCTCACAAACAATTGCAGCCAAGCGTAATTGGCGTTTCCCGTGGGCGGAAAGCCATATTGCCATTTATGCGTTTCGGCCTTGTTGATGTTGTAATCGCTGATGTTAAACGGCGGATTGGCAATGATGTAATCCACTTTCAATTCAGGGAATTTGTCGTTCATCAGCGTATCGCCTAATTCAATTTTGGCATCGATGCCTCGGATGGCCAAATTCATTTTAGCCAACTTGTACGTAGTCGGGTTGCTCTCCTGTCCGAAAATGGAAATCTTGCCTTTGCGGTGTTCGTGCAGTTCGATGAATTTTTCGCTTTGCACAAACATCCCACCGCTACCACAGCAGCCATCATACACCCGTTTTTCGGCTTCGGGCGCAAGCATTTCCACCAAGAGTTTTACAATGCTGGCAGGCGTGTAAAACTGTCCGCCTTTTTTGCCTTCGGCATCTGCAAACTGTCCCAAGAAATATTCAAACACAAAGCCCAAAACGTCTTTGCCTTTTCCGTTTCCGCCTCTGCTCAAGGTGATTGAGCCAATTAAGTCAATGAGTTCGCCAAGTCGTTGTTTGTCGAGTGCAGGTCGGGCATAGTCTTTTGGCAAAACACCTTTGAGTGCAGCATTGTCTCTTTCAATGCTGTCCATTGCTTCGTCAATGTCTTTACCGATGGTCGGTAATTTGGCTCTGCCTTGTAGCCATTTCCAACGTGCTTGTGGTGGTACATAAAAAACTCGTTCGGCTGTATATTCATCTTTGTCTTCTGGGTCTGCACCTGTTTCGGCTTGGGTTGCTTTCAAATGCTCATAAAGTTCATCAAAAGCATCAGAAATATATTTTAAGAATATCAAACCCAAAACTACGTGTTTGTATTCAGCCGCATCCATATTGTTGCGGAGTTTGTCGGCGGCTTGCCAGAGGGTTTTTTCGAGGGCCAAGTGTTCGGTCATGGTTTCAGAAAACAAGTAAAGTAAAACCACCCAAGCAGGCGGCTATCTGCAAATTTACTTGTTTTCACGTAATACGGAAATTTTTGGGAGGCTTTGCGCTGGCGCGATGCCTTGGCGGGAATTGGCCGAGGCTTCGCCCTCAGCCCTTCAACTGCGCTTCAAAATCGGCCAACGAGAGGGCTTGCGCCAAGGTAAATTCGCCGATTTGGGTGCGGGCCAAGGCGGTCATATAGGCGCCCGAGCCTAAACGGGTGCCCCAATCGCGCACCAAACTGCGGATGTAGGTGCCCTTCGAGCAATGCACATGAAAGCCCACCTTGGGCAAATCGGTATGCAGCACGGCCAACTGGTGAATCACCACCGGGCGGGGTTCTAACACGTGGTCGCTGGCTATTTTCTGCTTGCGGGCTTGTTCATACATTTTCTTGCCGCCTACTTTGATGGCCGAATAGATGGGCGGCACTTGCAACTGCGCACCCAAAAAAGTTTGGGCGGTGGTGTGCACCATTTCCTCGGTGATGTGTGTCGTGGGGAAGGTATGATCTACGGCGGTTTCGGCATCGAAACTGGGGGTGGTTTCGCCCAGCAACATTTCGCCTAAGTAGTGTTTGTCGCTATTTTGGATGCTGTCGATGATTTTGGTTTTTGCCCCGGTGCATACAATCAGCAAGCCGGTGGCCAAGGGGTCGAGGGTGCCGGCGTGGCCTACTTTGAGTTTTTTGCCTATTTTTTGACGGATGAGGTGGCGCACTTTGTTCACCACATCGAACGAAGTCCATTGCAAGGGCTTATCAAAAAGCAATATTTCGCCGGCTTCAAAATCCCACGCCATAGTTGTTAGTCCACCATTTTGAGGTCATACCCCAAGGCTATCAAAATCCATAAAATAAGCCCCAAGGCGATGCGGTAATAGCCAAACACCCTGAATCCATAGCGCGTCAGGAAGTTGATAAAAAAGCGGATGGCCAACAACGCCACCACAAACGCCACGACGTTGCCTAACAGCAAGATGCCTACATCGTAGCCGCCTTGCAGTTGCATTTCGCCTTTCAAAATGCCTTTGAGCACTTTGTACGATGAGGCCGCAAACATCGTGGGAACGGCCAAAAAGAAAGAAAATTCGGCAGCTTGGCGGCGGCTTAGGCCTTGGCTCATCCCGCCGATGATAGAAGCCGCTGAGCGCGAAACGCCCGGAATCATCGCCAGGGCTTGAAAAAAGCCTATTTTCAAGGCATTAAGATAAGGAATTTCAATTTCTTCGTCTTGGTTTTGCGGGAAAAGCGTATCGACCCACACCAAGAAAAAACCACCCAAAAACAAGGCGGCAATCACCACCTCTACGCTGCTGAGCAACGCATCGATTTGTTTTTCGAACAACAAACCCAGCACCGCAGCCGGCAAAAAGGCCACAAAAAGCTTGAAGTAAAATGTAAAAGACTGAAAAAAGCGCTTGTAATACAGCACCACCACCGACAAAATAGCCCCAAATTGGATATTGACCTCAAAAATTTTGGTAAACGGCGCTTCGTGGATATTCATAAACTTCGACACCAAAATCATGTGACCGGTGGAAGAAATAGGCAAAAACTCGGTGATGCCTTCGACGATGGCAAGGATAATGGCTTCGAGAATACTCATTGGTTAGATAGACTATTTTTTGCGGTACAAAATGGCCACAAATTGCACCATAAAACTCAGAAACACGATGACAGGCCCCAAGGTAAGCCCCATAAATCCAAAGCCAAAGGTCTCTTTGTCTATCGACATAATATAAAGTCCTGCCAGCAGCGCGATGATGCCTGAAAACATCAGATAGTAGTTTTCTTTGGTAAAAGCCAAAGGTTTTTGGGCAGTTGGCACTTCCGTAAGGGGCGGAGGGGTTGCCACGGTGGTTTTGGTGTTTTTGGGAGGAGTAATTTTTTGCTTGCTCATAGATTGACGAAAATAATTCCAAATAAAGAATTGACCGGATTAGAAAGGCTTGCAAAACTAAGAAAACTTAACTCCAAAAGCCAATCATTGGGTTCAAATCACTCGAACCGGCGCACCAAAAGCGCCATCAATTCGGTGGCGGCTTCGCTTTCAAAGTCCCAGCCATATTGGGCAGCATAGGTTTGTTGCAGCAGTTGGGTTACCTCGTCCAAGGTGCTGCATTGCTCGATGCGGGCCAAGGCTTGCTCAAAATCGTTCATATTGCCCTGAAACAACTGCCTGACAAACAGGAACTTTTGGTTGAGGGTGATGGCGGTGCGCAGGTTGTTGAATTTTTTTTGTTGAAACTTCTCCACCAAGCTTTGCGAAGGCTTTACCTGCTCGGTCCAAACCGAAGCCGTGGGGCTGTTTACTGGCGACACTTGGGGGTCTTTTTCGGGGGTGGTCGTCGTGGTAGTGGTGGCAGTGGTCGGCAGTTGGGGTTGCTGAATTTCGCTGAGCAAGGCCGACAAAGGCATGGGCACCCATTGGTGAAACTGCGCCAAGTGGTCGTCCATTGGTTCTACTTCGTGGCTGTGGTTGGCAAAAAGCTGGGCAAGCCATTCTTTCGCTTCGCCCAAAGGCAGCAAATACGTAGGCGAGAGTTTTTGGTGCCAGCGTTCGGTAAAAAGCCTCAGGATGGCTTTATGCACCACAATATATTTGCTCAATTCGCGCAGTTGGGGCAGGTGGATCATCTGGTCGATTTGAATTTCTTCAAAAGCCTTGGCAAAGAAGAAAGGCGGGTTGGCAATCAGAAACAAACAGTCGGTAGTGGCTTGTTGCACCAGCTCCAAAGCCTCGGGCTGGGCAATATGAATGTGTTGCGAAAGCGTATTGAGCAATTGTTGGAAAGCCTTTTGCACCGGCTGGGCTTGGTAGTTGAAATAAGGGCTTTTGAGTTTTTCGGCTTCGTAATGCCAGTGCATTTGCAAAATACGAATCACCATCAGGTTCAACTGTTTGATAGGGCTGAGTTGGAGCAATTGCTCGCCTTCCAAAAAAGTTTGGCCGGGGGGCATCGCGGCAAGTACTTTTTCGGCAATTTGACGGGTGTAAGTATGTACGGAGGAATCGTTGGGTACTTCAATCATACGGGGTAATTGATTTTTTCATTTGAAATTTCATCCCTATTTTTGTGATGTGTTTAAAAGACTTTTTACATTTGTTATCACTTGTAAAAAAGTGTGTTATATTGACCCGAGTTCAGGATTTAAAAAGTTTAAAAGTTTTTTCTTCAACAAAATTACTTAGATTTGTTTAATCAAAAAGCCCAGATGAAACAACTATCGAAAAGCTAAGTTAAATTATCATCTATTATGTTGAACATTTATGAATATTTCAAAAAAATGCAGGATGAGCAAACCATCCTTTATTTCAAAGGCGAAATAACTGACAGTTTGCTTACCTCAATTCTTCAACTCATTGATGATAAGTTAGAGAAAAGAATTGAAGACACCAAAGTCAAGAAAAAAGTCTTTAGCATCTTGCTTGAGTGTTTGCAAAATATTTACAACTACTACCAGCACCAAGATACAGAAGAGTTCAAATACAATTCGGCAGTGTTGATGATTAAAAAAAGTGAAGAAGCCTATTATGTAATCACCGGCAATTATTTACGCACCAGCAAAATTATCCCGCTCAGGGCGAAGCTCGAAAAAGTAAACCAACTCAACAAAGACGAATTAAAAGATTTTTACAAAGAAACCTTAGACAAGCAAGACCCGGTGCCCATTACCGGCGGGGCAGGTTTAGGTATTATCGACATTGCGCGCAAATCAGGCGAACGCATTGACTATAGTTTCGATACTGTAAATAGTGATTATAGTTTTTATAGTTTACAAGTAAAAGTTACTGTTTGACAAAAAACAATTCAATCAGAATGGAAAATATACATATTGAAGGAACAGTTAGAACTCCTTTCGTGAAGTTTGATTTTGAAA
>DMHB01000283.1 GCA_003449595.1 Microscillaceae bacterium
TTTTCCAAGAATATTACCTGAATTTTATTCCGTATTATGCCAATATGCTCAGTCCTATCATCGTGTTTATTGCAGCAGTTTTTGTAACGGCCAACTTGGCTTCACATACCGAAATTGTAGCGATGATTAGCAGCGGGATGAGCCTAAAGCGTATTCTATTTCCTTATTTTATTGCGTCGGTAGTGGTAGCCATTGCCGTTTTTTTCTTGCTCAACTGGGTGATTCCCAATGCCAACAAGGTGAGAATTAACTTTGAAAATAATTACATCAGGCAAAAATTTTACTTCAACAAACAAAACATACACCTGAAAATTGCCCCTAAGGTATATGTGTATTTGCAAAGCTACGACAACATCTCCAACATTGGTTACCGCTTTACGATGGAGAAATTTGAGGGCACAACCTTAGAACAAAAATTGGAAAGCTCGCGCATCGTTTGGGATTCTACCAAGCGCAAATGGCGTATCGACGATTATAAACTGCGGCTGTTTAAAGACAACAAAGAAATGGTGATTTATGCCCGAGCCATTGATACAGCCCTGAATTTGCGCCCCAAAGATTTTCAAAGTACTTATATGCTCAACGAACAGCTCACGCTGACCGAACTGAACGAATACATCGACCAACTCAAACTACGAGGGGCCGACAACATCGAAACCTATTTGGTAGAACGCTATGAGCGGTTTACTTATCCGTTTGCCATTATCATTCTGACCATTATCGGTGTGATTGTTTCGGCTCGGAAAACAAGGGAAGGCTCGGGGTTGCAAATTGCTTTTGGGTTTGTGTTGGCGTTTATCTACATATTTTTCATTGTGGTCAGCCGAGGCATTGGGCAACAGGGCAATTTAAACCCTTTGTTGGCTGCTTGGCTACCTAATATTGTGTTTTGCTTGGTGGGGATAATTATGTATATTCGTATTCCTAAATAAGCTTTTGGCTATGCGGCAAATTAAGATTATCAATCAGGGTTTGATGTTTTTTATATCGGTAGTGGGTGTGGCGATTTTTATGCACCCCAATATTTTTTTCGATTCAATCATAGCCGCTTTGATGGTTACGGTGCTGCTTTCAGCCATCAATGCTTTTATCAAACCCGGCTTACAAACAATGGCGATGCCGCTCAATTTTCTTACTCTGGGATTTTTTCCCATACTGCTCAATGTAGGCATCATTTATTTGCTCGAAGAGCTGGTGCCTGGGTTTATAGTCAGTAATTTTTTCTGGGGGATTATTTTCAGCTTATTGGTCTCATTTGTCTATTCCTTACTACACTGGTTTTTTGAAAACTTCATCGGCATCGATGCCCTGAAAAAGTAGGTTCCCTCAACCATTTTGTGCCATTTCTATCAGTTTTACTATCGTATTGCGGTTGCGCGTAGTGGCTTTTTGTTTGAGTTTCCGCTCAAAAAAGTCATTGCCCATTTTGGTTTGCCCATAGCCATTGGCACAAAATAAGTAAACCGTCAGTCCGTCGAGGTGGTATTTTTCAGGCGCATCAACCACGACTGGTGGCAACGAAGGGTCTGGTTCGTTGGCCAAAAGCGTGAAATATTGCTGCGCTTCGGGGGCTTCATCCCGCCAAGGGTAGGCTTCTAAAACCTGCATCAGTTCTCCGGCGGTACGGATGATGACGACGACTTCAAAGCCAAAGTGGTTCAAGATGGCCTGTTGGAGTGCCACGGCGAGGCTTTCGGGCACGTCATCAGACTGGAAGACAAGGTTGCCACTTTGGATATAGGTTTGCACTTTTTGCCAGCCCAGCGCTTCGCAAAGTTGGCGCAAGGTGGCCATCGGAATTTTGCGGTGGCCGCCCACGTTGATGCCCCGCAGCAAAGCAATGTAAGTTGTCATATTTCAAGAAGAAAGGTTTATAAAAAAAGCAGAGAGTGGTGTTTAACTCCCTGCTTGTAGGTTTTAATCTGGCAGCTTCTTGGGCTATTTACCTTTCCAATTAGCCGGGCGTTTTTGCAAGAACGCCACTACCCCTTCTATCATATCTTCGGTTTGGAAGTTGCGGGCTTGGTTCAGGGCTTCGGCTTCCAAGGTGCTTTCCAAAGTGCCTTTCATCGCTTCGCGCAGATTGGCTTTGGTTTGCTGAATGGCAATATACGGACCGTTGGCCAATCTTTCGGCCATCGTTTGGACGGCAGCGTCTAACTCGTTTTCGGGCAATAAGTGGTTGATCAAGCCCAATTGCAGCGCCTCGTCGGCTTTGATTTTGGCAGCCGTAGTCATCAATTCAAATGCTTTGTGATACCCCACGGCTTTGACCATAAAATAAGCACCTCCCCCATCGCTTGAAAGGGCAATGTTGGTAAAAATTTCGCTGAACATCGCGCCTTCGGCAGCATATACCATATCGCAAGCCAGTGCAAAATTGGCTCCTACACCGGCAGCCACCCCACGCACTTTGGCGATAACAGGAATGTTCATATTGCGAATCGTTGTTACTACAGGATTGATGGTAGTACGCAAATAAGTAGTTACATCGTATTGACGGGGGTTTTGCATCGTGCTACCGCCTAAGTCAGCACCACTGCAAAAATTGCCTTCTGCACCAGTCAAGATGATGACCCGCGTGCCGTCCAGCATCGATTTGCCTAATTCTTCCAACAAAAGCTTGGTGGTTTCGGGGCTTACAGAGTTTTTGGCCTTGGGGTTGTTGATGGTAATGGTTTTGATTTGGTTGTTTAGTTCCGCCAGAACTTTAGGCGCGGTGGCGGTTTGTGTTGTATCTGCCATACGAAAAATGTTTTTTTGTGTAAGAAACTACTGCCATAAATTAATAGTAAATCTACGGGCTTTGTTTGAGAGATAAAGCGTAAATTGTAAATAATATTATAAGCAATTGACAGTTTTCAAGATGGATGTTGAACAAAATCCTTGGCAGACACTGCAATCTCAACTCAAGTATGAAAACCCTTGGATTTCGGTAACCGAGCACCAAGTCATTCACCCAAGTGGCAATCCCGGCATTTACGGAACGGTGCACTTTAAAAGCAAAGCCTTGGGAATTATCCCTTTGGACGAACATTTGAATACCTATTTGGTAGGGCAATACCGCTACGCTTTGCGCGAATATTCTTGGGAAATTCCAATGGGTGGCGGTAAATTGGACATTGATATTTTGACCTCTGCCCAACGCGAGCTAAAAGAAGAAACAGGGCTGATTGCAGCCAAATGGACTAACATTGCCCGCATCCACACTTCTAATTCTGTAACCGATGAAGAAGGTTTTGTTTTCTTGGCAGAAGAATTGACCCAAGCCGAAACCGAATTTGAAGAAACCGAACAGTTGCAAATCAAAAAGCTCCCCCTTACCGAAGCCTTGGCTATGGTGATGCGCAACGAAATCACGGATGCCATCAGCGTTGCAGGATTGTTGAAACTCAAGCTACTTTTGGCGGCGCAAGGGGTGGTGGTTTAGTGTGTAGATCGGAAGAGCAC
>DMHB01000296.1 GCA_003449595.1 Microscillaceae bacterium
TTATCGCTTACTTTATATCAGGCAATGAGGTAACGGCTGTTTACAAAAAATTTGACATCACGCCTTTCCAATCTCAGTTGTTCGGCGGTATTCTAATCATGACCTATTTGTTAGCTTTATTTGCAATAGGAGCGTTGATAGTAACAGAAGTTAAAAGAGCCATTACTGGTTAACTAACCTACCACCATTTAAAAAAGCAAAAGATATGGCTATTGATAAAAACAAGACCCCCGAAGTGAATGCCGGCTCTATGGCCGACATCGCTTTCCTTTTGCTCATTTTCTTCTTGGTAACCACCACCATTGCCTCTGACAAAGGGCTACCGGTATTATTGCCACCCAAAAAAGAAAAAGACGCATTAGACCAAATCAAACTCAAAGATAGAGACGTGTTCAAAGTGTTGGTGAACTCGAAAAACCAATTATTGGTAGAAGACGAACCTCTATCTGTCAAAGAGTTACGCCGCAAAGCCAAAGAGTTTATCTCTAATAATGGTAAAAATCCCGAACTTTCTACAAGCCCCGATAAGGCAGTAATTTCGGTTAAAACAGACCGTGGTACGAAATATTCCATTTATATCTATGTGCTCGACGAACTAAAGGCAGCCTACAATGAGCTGCGCGCCGAACAAATGGGTATAGGCATAGAAGAGTACCTTAATTATGACAAGAAAAAGGCAAGCAAGGATCTGCAAGAAAAATATGAAGCAGCCAAAAAAGCTTTCCCTATTCAAATTTCAGAAGCAGAACCCACTAACGTAGGAGGTTAACAATGGCCAAATTTGGAAGAAAAAATAAAACAGAACCCGCAATATCAACCGCATCTTTGCCCGATATTGTATTTATGCTCTTGTTCTTCTTCATGGTTACGACCGTATTGCGAGAAACTGACATTAAGTTAGAGCAAAGGCTTCCCAAAGCGACCCAGCTCCAAAAGATTGAGAAAAAGTCTCTGGTAAGTTACATCTACGTGGGAAAACCTAAAAATTCACAAACTTATGGAGCTGATCCTAAGGTACAGTTGAACGATGCTATCATTACTTCAGTAGATCTGATTCCTGACTTTATCAGTAAGGAACGCGCCAAGTTAACTGAAGCAGAGCGCGACCAGATTACCATTTCTTTAAAAGTTGACTCTGAAACAAAAATGGGCATTCTGACGGATGTAAAACTGCAATTACGCGAAGCTGATGCTCGTAAAGTGAATTATGCAACCGTAAAAGATAGTAAACGTTGATAACATTACTGTATTTTTAAGCATTCTTTTTCAGCACCCGCCCGTTTATGAAAACATAGACGGGCGGTGTTGCTTTTGATAAACACTATATTCTGCAAAATAAATTTAACTTTGCACCTTCAATCCAATACTCGTTTTTAATTATTTAATTGTATGCAAAAACCCGATCCAGAAGAAGTAGAAGCCAGCATCGCTTTGGGTGAAGTGATGGTTAGTATTTGTGCGCACATTGCAAGGTTAGATGGCCAGATTGATGAGCAAGATGAAGAACTGCTCGATGCGCTTATACAAGGGCTGTTTGGCGATGAGGAAAGTTTGTTCCCAGAAGGTTACCTTGAAGATGAAGAAGAAGTGCAAAATATACTTTATGATGCGTTCGAAGAACCTTATGATTTGGCAGAAATTCTTGAACTGGGTAAAGATGATGAAGATTTGGCCGTCATTATTTATGATACAGCCGAAGAAATTTTACTTGGGAAAGAAGTCCAACTACCAGAAGAAACTCAATTTTTAAATTATTTGAAAAAAGAGTTAAACATCAAAGCCTAATGCACCAAACGCCTCCTTTTATCCGTTTTTTGCAAGGAGGCGTTTTTTTTCATCAGCACAATCCATCTTTTCAGTAGTTTTTTACCACACCTTCCAAAAACTTTAAACTATTTTGACAGTATGAAAAGAACCACTATTCAAACTTTAGTAGTTTCTTGTATCGCCGGAATGTTTGGCGCTTTTTTATTTAACACCCTAACCTTGAAATTTTACGGAAATGCTAAGACAAACCTGCCAGAAATCAGCCGTAATGCTCAAATGGCCAAATACCCGGGCATTACAGCAGGCGACAATGATGGGTTTGTACGTGCAGCTCAGTTAAGTACTTCAAGCGTTGTATTCATCAAAACAATTTCTGAATCTAAGTACAATGAATATGATATTTTCGATTTTTACTTTGGCGGAGGGGGTAACCGTCGTGTTGCCGGAGCAGGATCGGGTGTGATTTTTACCAGTGATGGTTATATAGTTACCAATAACCACGTGATTGAAGATGCAGAAACCATTGAAGTTATCCACGAAAAAAAATCTTACAAAGCTAAAATCATAGGACTTGACCCTTCGTCAGATTTAGCCATTTTAAAAATAGAAGCCAACAACCTGCCCAATATTCGCTTGGGACGCTCCAAAGATTTACACGTAGGCGAATGGGTCATTGCCGTAGGCAATCCGTTCAACCTAACCTCTACCGTTACAGCAGGTATTGTAAGTGCAAAAGGTAGAAATATCCAACTACTGGGCGGTCAATTTCCTTTAGAATCGTTCATCCAAACAGATGCAGCTATTAATCCGGGCAATAGTGGCGGTGCTTTGGTCAATATGAATGGTGAGCTGGTGGGCATCAATACC
>DMHB01000446.1 GCA_003449595.1 Microscillaceae bacterium
GAGAATTATAGTTGAGCCTCCAATTTTCCAAATGTTCGGCTGATTCTTGTTTGCTTCTAAACCAGTATAAATCTAATATTCCCTTCTCAAAATGCCGTAGAGGCACTCTAAAATGATTTTGTGTAGGTTTGTTGGGCTGGGTAAACTTCTATTCAATGCCGTTCTTCTCAGCCCATTTACAACCCACATTGCCACAAAGCCATTGTTACGATACGCATAATTGCTTCTTGCAGCAAAATATTACAACTTATTACCGGCCAAAAATGCCTTGATGGGCAAACGCTTGCCCCCTTCCAATTGCAGTTCCTCTACCGAGAGAAAGCCGTCGCTGCAACGCATCAATAAAAAATGCTTGTTGTCGGTAAGCCAAGGCGCACCGGCTTGCTGCTCGGGCGAAAATTGGCTTAGCCAACCATCGGGGAAGTGTTTGTTGGTTTTGTAAATTTTGCAATACTTGTCCTGCAAATTGGTAAAAGCCGTAGGTACAGGCGAAAGCCCTCTAACAAAATTATGCACCGAAGCCACCGATTTTTGCCAATCAATCTGGCAGTCTTCTTTGAATATTTTGGGTGCAGGCGTAGCGGGCTTACTCAAGTCTTGTGCAAGGGTTTGGAAACCGCCTTGCTCAATTTGGCGAACGGTTTCTAAAACCAACCCAGCACCTTTTTGCATCAGCCTTTCGTGCAAATCGCCGGCTGTATCGTTTTCGCCAATAGGCTCGGAAGCTTGCAAAATAATGTTGCCCGTGTCGATTTCTTGCTGCAAGAAAAAAGTGCTTAACCCGGTTTGGGTTTCTCCTTGGATAATGGCCCAGTTGATAGGCGCTGCACCGCGATATTGGGGCAGCAGCGAGGCGTGCAGGTTGAACGTGCCCAACCGAGGCATTGCCCAAACGACTTCGGGCAGCATACGGAAGGCCACCACAATTTGAAGGTCGGCTTCTAAAGATTTGAGTTCGGCCAAAAAGGCTTCATCTTTCAGTTTTTCAGGCTGTAATACAGGAATTCCCTTGGCTTGCGCGAATAGTTTGATTGCCGATGCTTGCAGTTTCTTGCCACGTCCGGCGGGTTTGTCGGGGGCAGTAACAACGCCTACGACTGAATAATTATTTTCCAATAAAATTGAAAGACTTGGTACAGCAAACTCAGGCGTACCCATAAATACTATTTTCAACATTGTATCAATTTTTGGTAAAATTCGAGTTAAGTTCGTATATTTTGTAAACTATTCCCATACAAACTGCTTTTATTTGAGTATCTATTTATCGAAAGTAGTTATGATTGACCAATTTCGTAGCATCAGCAGCAAGTTACTTTTCTTATTTGGTTTGTTTTTGTTCACATCCATTTTATTGATTGCGACTGTCATTTGGTTGGAGGATAAAAAAGACGAGGCAAACAATACGCTGGATTACTTAGCTGAAATCAATTTCCTAATTGAAAAAATAAGCCGTTTAGAAAGAGATTTCTTCAATGATGAAGTCATCAATACGCGGTTTTATGAGCAAAAAACAAGTCCTGTTTTAGAAGAAAGGAAGCAAGTTTTAACAAACTTAGTCAGCCTGATTCAGCAACTACGGAGAGGCTCTCAAATCTTGAACAAGCAAATACTCATTTTAGACTCTTTGAGTGATGATCTGAACCGCTACGAGCACCTGTTCCAAGAAACTGTTCAATTGACAAAGCAGCGTGGATTCAAAGATTTCGGATTGGAAGGTACGCTCAGAAATGCCATACATACTTTAGAAAACTCCAATTATGCTTTTGATCTGAACAAATTATTGACATTGCGCAGGCACGAAAAAGATTTTATGTTGCGCAAAGAAAAGATTTACACCATCAAACTCAAAGAAACGGCAGAACTTCTGAAAGCAGATATCATCACACAAAACCCCGATATACTCATTCAAACCAAGTTGCTTGAACTATTGCAAACCTACCTCAATGCTTTCGAGGAACTTGCCAAAATGGAAGAAGTGATTGGGTTTGATAATTCGAGTGGCTACCGCAACGATCTTACGGTCATCGTGGTCGGCATTCGTGCCCGCCTCGCCACCGTGAATTTGCAGGTGCGTTCAACTGCCGTTCAAAGGGCAAATATCATACGCATTGCCTTATTTTCGACGATTATTTTGTCGATTGTATTGATTTTAACCTTTGCCTACCTCATCAATAAAATGGTAAGCCGTCCTGTTGTTACTTTGTCGAAAGCTGTAGAGCAAGTCATTGAAAATAAATTTGAAGGCAATCTCTCATTTGAATTTCGGAATAACCAAGATGAAATTGGGAAGTTATCGGCCAGTTTCGATACAATGCTTACCACGGTTCAGCAGAGTTTTCAAGAAATTAAAAAACAAAACAAGGATTTAGCGCATAAGCAAAAGCAAATTTTCTCAAGCTTGCGCTATGCACAGCAAATACAGCAAGCCATTTTGCCAGATTTTGACGAGTTAGACTTCTTTTTGAAGAAGTATTTTGTCATTTACCAGCCCAGAGACGAAGTTTCAGGCGATTTTTACTGGTTCTACCAAGTCAAAGAAAAGTTGTTTATAGCTGTTGTCGATTGTACCGGCCACGGCATCCCCGGCGCGTTTATGAGTATGATTGGCAACACATTGCTCAACAAAATAATGGGCGAAAACCAGATAGACGACCCGGCTTTTTTGCTCGAAATATTGCACGTAGAAGTAACCACTGCGCTACACCAAGAGAAAAAATCGAACCAAGACGGGATGGATATCTCGCTGTGTGTGCTGGAACCGCCCACCAACGGATTGCGAAAAATAACCTTTGCCGGTGCGAAACAGTCGCTTTTTTATGCCAAAATGAACGGAAATATTCCTTTTGCTGAAGAAATAAGAGGCACAAGGCGCAACATTGGCGGATTCATCAAAGATTTGAGCCGCTACCAAACCTTTGAAAACCACACCTTGTTATTACCCACGGGTACTTATTTGTATATGTTGACTGATGGCTTGTTGGATCAACAGGATAGAAAGCGCAAAAAATTTGGCAAAATTCGTTTTTTGGAACTTATTCGGCAACTTGCTCCGTTTTCTATCGAAGATCAGGAAAAGAAAATTAAAACATTCTTACAACAATATAT
>DMHB01000449.1 GCA_003449595.1 Microscillaceae bacterium
CAGCCACTATCCATTTGGCCCAAACCCTGAATTGTTTTTGAAATTGATGTTGCCTGATTACTTTTTCCTTTTTCTCCTCCTCCAGTATTTGCAAGGCTTTGTTGATTTTGTCTTGCGAAATACCTAGCTCATTGGCTGTTTTTCTGACATCTTCTAAGGTATAATTATCAGAAGGATTATCTTTTTTGGCAAGTTGCAGTGCAAGTTCAATCAAACGTTGAAATTCTTGCTCTTTCAAAGATTCGGCACTCATAAGGTCATTGGAAAAAGTATATTTGCAATATTACTAATGATCTGTAATTTAGAAAATAATTCTGAGCAAATAAATTTTTAAATCCGATTTAGCCAAAGCGCTAACTTTGCATATGATGAAAACACCTAAAAAAATATATCTATGGTTATCTGCTTGGGTTTTGATGGCTATATTGCCCTTCGTGGTTTCTGCACAAGAAAAAACAGTTGATTCGTTACAAAGGCTGTATCAAAAATCGACTGCCGACACCAATAAGGTCAACATCGCGATTCAGTTGGCCGAATTGGCACACCAGCAAGGCAATTACACCCAAGCACTGACCTACTGCCAAGAAGGATTGACTTTGGCCAAAGAATTGGACTATGGCAAAGGACAAGCCTCCGCATTGCATCGCTTAGGTACTTTATGGATTGACAGAGGCCAACACGAAAAAGCCCTCCCGTTGTTGACAGAGGCTGTTCAACTTCGCGAAAAGCTTGGCTTATACAAGGATGCTGCACGAACCCTGAACAATATCGGAGCTTTGTACCAAGACCTCAAACAATATGACAAGGCGCTAACTTTCCTGAAAAAATCATTGGAAATCCTCGAAAAGCTTCAAGATGAATACGCAATGGCGCTTTTGTATGGCAACATTGGCCTTATTTACATCGAACAAAAAAAGTATATCGATGCCCTTACGTATGTGCAAAAGTCGATACAACTTAGAGAAAAAATACAAGACAAGGCAGGGTTGGCTTTTTCGCTCAATTATTTAGGCTCAATTTTTCAAAGACAGGGCAAAACCGATCAAGCTTTGGCGATGTATTTGAAAGCCCTCGATTTGGAAAAGGAAACCCAGAATTTGTATTTAATGATTTTCTCGAATTACAACATTGGTGAAATGTATATCGACCGGCAACAATTCGACAAAGCCGAGGGGTATTTGAACGAAGCAGCTGCCATTGCCAAACAAATTGGAGCACCCAAAGAGTTGTCAAATGTGTATTTGCGTTATGCGAGATTAGATTCGGCACGGCGCGACTATCAAGGCGCTTTCAATTGGTATAAATTGCACAAAGAGTTGGCCGATAGTGTTTTCACGGTCGAAAAAACTAAGCAATTGGCACAACTACAAACTGCTTTTGAAGTGGCTGAAAAGGAAAGCCAAATCAAAAGTTTGGCACAGCAAAATAAAATACAAGAGTTTGAAATCAAGTTTAGAAATTACTTGTTTCTTGCCATTACCTTGTTTTTGCTGATTTTGGGTGTAGTGGGTTACATCGTTTATCAGAATAGACAACTGCAAAACCAGTTTAAAATATGGCAGTGGGAGCGCCGTTGGCGGAGAGCACAGATGAATCCCCACTTTTTTTTCAATGCGTTGGCTGCCATCCAAGATGTAGTTGTGAAGGCTGAACCGCTGAAAGCAGCCTCTTTTTTGGCTAAGTTTGGCAAATTAATGCGTAGTGTGTTGGCGCAATCTCACGAAGAGTTTGTGCCCTTGAGTCAAGAAATGGAAACCCTGCGCAACTACATAGCCTTGCAGCAGCTAAGGTTTGCCGATCAGTTCGAGGTAAATATTGTGATCGATGATACCGTCGATGCTGAAGCGATTTGGGTACCCTCGATGCTTTTTCAGCCAGTGGTAGAGAATGCCATCGAGCACGGCCTGAAACCTTTGGCCTCAGGAGGGTTGCTGTCAATTGATATTAGGCCAACTCCACATCATTTACAATTTATAATTGAAGACAATGGGGTAGGGGTAAAGCAAGCCGCATCGACCAAAGATGAAAAACACCAGTCGTTTGCAATGCCTAATATTCAGCAAACCATTCATTTGTTGAAACAGCAGTTTAATTATGCCATTCAATGGGAAGTGGTCGATAAAAGCACCGAGACGTTGGCCAAGCCTGGCACCAAAGTCATATTTGAGTTGCCTTTGGCAGAATCATCTCCTGTAAAAAAACTGTAACTTTACAAAAGCTAAATCATTTTTGGAAGGTTATGAACATTGTACTGGTTGAAGACGAACCCAAACAACGGTCTTTTGTAAAACAAATTATTGAAACTTATACTCCTTATACCATTATTGGCGAGGCGGGGAGTGTTTCGGAAGGTGAGGCTTTACTCAAAACCAAAAGCCCTGACTTGGTGCTGATGGACATAGAAATGCCCGATGGAACGGGCTTCGACTTGCTCAAAAAGTTAGGTGATGATATTAATTTTCAAGTAATTTTTATCACCGCCCACAACGCGTTTGCCATTCAGGCTTTTAAGTTTAGCGCTTTAGATTACCTGTTGAAGCCTTTAGACCCCGAAGATTTGACCCAAGCTTTGCAGAAAGCCCAGAAAAACATACAACAAAACCAGATACAACTTCAGCTGGCCACCTTGATGAACAATATTCAGGATTTTGCCGGACACGTTAAAAAGTTAGTGCTCAAAGACGCAGACAATATTTATGTAGTGGCCTCCTCCGATATTTATTACTTGGAAGCTGATAGCAATTATACCACCTTCTTCTTGGTAGATGGCAGCAAAATTTTGATTTCTAAAACCCTCAAAGAGTATGAGCAATTATTGGAAGGGCAGGGTTTTTTCCGGTGTCATCAATCCTTTTTAATCAACTTGGCTTATCTGGCGCGGGTAGATAAGCGCGACGGCGGGATGGTGATTTTAAAGAACGAAGCAGCCATTCCGTTGGCCTCCCGTAAGAAAGATTTGCTGCTCAAAACGCTGGAACGACTAAGCTAAAAAAACCTTGCCGAAAATCGACAAGGCTTTTGTTATTACTACTACTATTTATCAAGGTTAATATTTGGTTTCGTTGTACCACTTGGTGTAATCTTTTTGGTATTCATCAAGTAAGTCGGGCATTTCACGTGTTGTTGGGAAGCGGTTCATACCTGGGCAACCATTGCCTGAATCTTTTGATAGTAATTTTTCCAATCGCTGTGCTTTGCTGCCATCCAAATAGAAATGATAGTTCAAAGTAGCAATCCCATTACTTAGATCTACATCCAAAAAAGCAGGGTCTAAAATCGGTAGCATAAACTTTCCCAACCTGCCGTCGTTCACTTCAAAAGAAGCTATCCAATCGTATTCGATGGCTACTGAATATTGTGAGCGATCCCAGCTACAATTTACCACACGGGCTTTTTTTACTTTCAGCAATCTTGCATAAAACTCGGCTTTGCCCGAAGCGCAGCAGTCGCAATAATCGAAAATATATTCTTCTTCAATCAGAATTGCCAATTTCTCGGCTTCGGCTTTGGTCATACAGTCGTGCGGATCGGCCCAAGACTGGGTGCTTAGCCCCCAAAACAAGACTACGCATAGTGTAGAGAATAAAAGTTTTTTCATAGTAAATATTTTATGATTTTATACATCAAACGTTCAAAAATAGGCACTCAGCCAATGATTTCCACAGGCAATGATCAATTTCAAGGTGTGGTCGAGTATTTGTTTGTTTCCTGCGAGTAAGTGTATCTTTGAAAACTTAGTTGTATCGATTTTTTCACACAACCTGTTTTCAACCATGTTTTATACAGCCGACCAAGTGGCTACTATGGCAACCCACCAATTTGCGCAGCTTCTTTGGCGCGAGGATAACCATACGCTTTGGCTTACAATGAACCGCCCTGAGGCGAAAAATACACTCAGTCCTACTTTGTTGCGCGAATTGGCCTTTGCTTTTCGGTATGCACACTATAACCCCGAGGTGTGGTCGGTGGTACTGGCTGCCGCAGGTGATGTGTGGTGCGCGGGAATGGATTTGAAAGCTTTGCGCAACGGCGAACTGCCCAACTCATCTACCATTCCGCCCCCTGAGCAGGATATAGTGATTGCTGAAATGGTGCGTAAAATGCACAAACCGCTGATAGCCCAAGTAGCAGCTCCGGTCTATGCCGGTGGATTTTTGTTGCTTTGTCCGGCTACGTATGTGGTGGCTGCCCCAGAAGCAAAATTTGGTTTGCCGGAGGTAAAACGAGGATTGTTTCCTTTTCAGGTAATGGCGGCTCTGATGGAGTTTGCACCCACGCGCCAGGTGATAGACTGGTGTATTCAGGGCAAGGTGTTGGGGGTGGCTGAAGCCAAAGCTTTGGGTTTGGTTACACATTTGGCCGAAGATGAGCAAGGCATTTACCAACTTGCCCAACAATTATGTGAAGGACTTCATCAAAACTCACCGTCGGCTATTCGTATGGGGCTGCAAGCTTTGGACGAAATGCGCGCGGTAGATGCCGCAGCCAAGCAAGCCTATTTGAAAGGATTATTTGATAGCATCCAGCAAACTGCCGATGCCCAAGAGGGAATGGCCGCTTTTATCGAAAAACGACCACCAGTTTGGAGAGGCGTTTAACGGTATTTTTTGATTTTGCCCGAACGTAAGTCTGCCACATATTCGCGCAGATCTTGTTTGATTTCCTTGGCAAAGAAATACAAGCCAAACATATTGGGAAAACACATCGCAAAAATCATCGCATCGCCCAAGGCAAAAACTTTGCCCAAGCTCAGGGCTGAGCCGATAACGATGAAAATGCAAAACACTAATTTGTAAATCAGGATAGACAAGTAGCTATCGCCAAATAGGTATTCCCACGATTTTTGTCCGTAATACGACCAAGAAATCATTGTAGAAAGTGCAAAAAGTATGACAGCAATAGACAAAATAATCGGAAACCAGTCGATCACCGTAGCAAAAGCACGCGAGGTAAGGGCGATGCCTTCGGGTGCTGCTGAATTGGATTGGTAAGTGCCCGAAATCACAATGACCAAGGCGGTCATCGTACAAATGACTACTGTATCGATGAATGGCTCTAAAAGTGCCACCATTCCTTCGCTGATGGGATGATTGGTCTTAGCGGCTGAGTGAGCAATAGAAGCCGAACCAATACCTGCTTCATTGGAAAAAGCAGCGCGTTGAAATCCAATGATCAATACGGCTACAAATCCACCATAAACAGCATCGGGTGCAAAAGCGCCTGTAAAAATAGAGAGCAGGGCAGTAGGAATGCGTTCGAAGTTTGCTGCAAAAATGGCAAAAGCCGCCAAGATATAAATACCGACCATAAATGGTACAATTTTGTCGGTTACTTTGGCAATGCTCTTGATGCCGCCAATGATGATGAGTGCCACCAAAGAGGCCATCACAACCCCAAATACCCATCCTTGCCCATAAAGAAAACTTTGTTCGCCACCGGTTATCAGTATAAACTGTTGCGTGGCTTGGTTGATTTGCACCATATTGCCACCGCCCGTAGCGCCACCTACACAAGCCAAAGCGAATAAAGCAGCCAAGACCCTACCCAGTGTTTTGGTTTTGGGATTTTCGCTCAAGCCTTTGCTAAGGTAATACATCGGCCCGCCGGACACAATGCCATTCACATTGATTTTTCGGTATTTAACGCCTAAACTACATTCTACAAATTTGGAGGTCATTCCCAACAAGCCTGCCACAATGATCCAAAATGTAGCTCCCGGCCCTCCAATCGAGATGGCCATCGCTACACCTGCGATGTTGCCTATGCCTACTGTTCCCGAAAGGGCAGCAGTAAGTGCCTGAAAATGAGATACTTCACCGGCATCGTCGGGGTTGTCGTATTTTCCCCATACCAAATCGAGGGCGTGGCCGAAATACCAAATATTGATAAAACCCAAGTAAAGGGTAAAGAAAATGGCACCCCCAATGAGCCAAATCAGCACAAAGGGAATTTTATAAGTGGCTATTTCAACTTTAAAGAAAATGACTGTTTCGATAAAATCAGCCACCGGCTGCATCATAGCATCAATGGCTTTGTCGATGCTTTGCGCCTGTGTGCCCTTCTCTTTGGATTGAGCGTTGGAAAAAGAGGGAAGGAAAATGAATTGAAAGAGGATAAATGCTAAAGTGAAAATATAACGCGTCATAGAAACGTAGAAACTGCCCAAAGGATGGTCGTGAAAAGGTTGCAAAGTAAACCTATTCCGTTCGATTATGCAAATGTGAACGCTATGCGCTTAAGAAGATGTAAGTGGGTTTGCCGGGAGCACTACTTTGATCAAAGTGCCTTGGTCAACCTCGCTGCATAAGTAAATTTGGCCACCTAATTTCTTGACTGTTTTATCGACGATGTAAAGCCCTAAACCCGACCCTGATACGGTTTCGGTGGCACGGAAAAACATTTCGAACAGCCGAGGCAAATAGCTGTTTTCGATGCCAATGCCATTGTCTTCGAGAAAGATGACGGTATGGGCAGGGGTGGTTTGGTCAATATCGATTTGTAGGTAGTTGCCTGTTTGGTCAGGCTTTTGGTATTTGATAGCGTTTGAGATAAGATTGCTAAAAATGACCCTTATTTTTGAAATATCGCTGCGGAAGGGTTGTTGGCCTTTGATAGATACCCGGATATCTAAATTGCCAAATTGTTCGGAGTAGGCCAAGTCTTCCAGACATTCATCAATAATTTGCTTCAAATCGATGTATTGAAGTTGGTTTTCTGTACGGTTTACCCTTGAAAAGTCTAACAACGATTGTATAAAATTATCTAAGCGGCGGGTACTTTTTTCGATGCGCTCCAAGTACTCGGCAATCATTGGGTAGTTCTGCGAATCGAGTTTCGAGAGGTGAACCAAGCCCAAAATAGACGTGAGCGGAGAGCGCAAATCGTGCGAGGCGTGATAGACAAACTGATCAAGTTCGTAGTTGCGTTCGGCCAAAATATCCAAAGCCGCCTTCAATTTTTTTCGCGAAGCGACCATTTGCCGATTTTGTTTGATGGTGCGGTCTAATAGTTTTTGAATTTGGATTTTTTGGTCATTGGCCTCCGTTACATCGTTGGCCAGGGCATAAATATAACCTTTGTGGTAAACACCTTTCCAAGCTAACCAAATCACTTTGCCTTCGATGTCGATGCACCGGTTAAGGTGCAACAATACCACATTTTCCGACTTGCGCATATCTCGTACATATTGGGCAGTGATTTCGCGGTCGTCGGGGTGGATAATATCGAGCAAAGAGTTGTTTTGTAGGTAGTCTAACGAATAGCCCAACTTGCGCACCAAGCCTTGGTTTGAATGCACCATATTGCCTTGGTGGTCGGTAATGATCATCAAGTCGAGCAATTCTAAATCGAAAAATCGCTTAAAACGAGCTAAAGGAGAGGTTTGGTTGATGACCAACGAGCCGGCCCATTGGAGCAATCCATCGTCGGTTTTGCCAATTTTGCCTTGTATGTGGACTAATTCTTGGCTTTGAGGGTTGATTAAATGACATTCAAAATGCCTAATTTCAAGTGGTTGAAGCGCATCGACTAATTGGATAAAATCTTTTTTCGATTCGGGGTGCAACCAATCAGCAAAAGAAGTTTGCAAGAGCGAATCATCGGCATATTTCATAGCACTTTTGAACAACTCGTTGGCATAGATAAATGTCAACTGGTTGTCTAACACCACTTGCAATTCAGAGGATATTTCTAAAGAATAAAAGCTGGGCACGGTAGTCATAGCAAGTTAAGAATTCAATTTGAAGGGAATTAAGTTAAGCTTGACTTGTGCGCCCTT
>DMHB01000248.1 GCA_003449595.1 Microscillaceae bacterium
TCCACACAAATCAAAAGTATTGTAGAAGAAGCTAAATTAACGGCTACCAAAGAAGCCAAAAAGATAGTTATTCAAACCATTCAGCGTACTGCTGCCGAGCACGCCATTGAAAATTGTGTGTCTATTTTCAACATCGAAAGCGAAGACATCAAAGGAAAAATCATTGGTCGCGAAGGGCGTAACATTCGCACCTTAGAGGCTGCCACCGGAGTCGAAATCATCATCGACGATACACCGGAGGCTATTGTTATTTCAGGTTTTGATCCGGTACGCCGTGAAATTGCCCGCCTGTCTTTGCAGCGATTGGTGGCTGATGGGCGCATTCACCCTGCACGCATCGAGGAAATCGTAGCCAAAACAACCAAAAGTATCGAAGAAGAAATCGTCGAAATTGGCGAAAAAACCATCATCGATTTAGGCATTCATGGACTACATCCTGAGTTGATCAAATTGGTAGGTAGGATGCGTTTTCGTTCGTCTTATGGGCAAAATTTGCTGCAACACTCACGCGAAGTGGCCAAACTTTGTGCCACTATGGCCTCCGAATTAGGTTTGAATGCCAAATTAGCCAAGCGAGCCGGCCTTTTACACGATATAGGGAAAGTTTATCCTGAAGAACCAGATTTGCCACATGCTATCTTGGGAATGGAGCTTGCCAAAAAGTACAAAGAAAATCCTGAGGTGTGTAATGCCATTGGGGCGCACCACGACGAAATTGAAATGACTGCCCTTATTTCACCGATTATTCAGGCTTGTGATGCTATTTCGGGGTCTCGTCCGGGTGCTCGTCGCGAGGTAATGGAATCGTACATCAAGCGATTGAAAGATTTGGAAAGCTTGGCGCTGTCGTTTTCTGGTGTTACCAAATGCTATGCCATTCAGGCAGGTCGCGAAGTGCGCGTAATCGTCGATGCCGATCAGGTAAGTGACGAGCAAGCAGGGTTGCTTTCGTTTGACATTTCTCAAAAAATAGAACGCGAAATGCAATATCCGGGGCAAGTAAAAATTACTGTCATCCGCGAAATGCGGGCGGTAAGTTATGCCAAGTAACATTTTCAGCTAAGCGACTGTTTTTTGTATATGATAGTAAAAGTTGTCAATCATTCGGGTTTTCCTTTGCCTCATTATGCTACTGCGGGTTCGGTTGGATTGGATTTACGGGCGGCCATTGCCGAACCCTTGGTGATCCAACCTATGAAACGGGCTTTATTGCCCACAGGCATCTCTATTGGGCTGCCGGCCAGCTACGAAGCACAAGTGCGTCCTCGAAGTGGTCTGGCTGCCAAATTTGGGGTTTTCTCTGTATTTGGTACCATCGACGAAGACTACACAGGTGAAATCAAGGTTAATTTGATGAATTTTTCAGAAGAGCCTTTTACTGTCCAACCCGGCGAACGCATCGCTCAGTTGGTCATAAGTCGCTATGAAAAAATAGAGTGGGAAACCGTCGAGGCACTTGCAGAAACTACGCGGGGTGCGCAAGGTTTTGGCAGCACTGGCAGGCATTAATTTCTGCCTTTGGCTTAGTCTTCTTAATTTTGCGCTCCATAAAGCAAAAGAATCTATTATGAACGTAATTATACCTATGGCAGGAATGGGCAAGCGGATGCGCCCTCACACCTTGACCATCCCCAAGCCATTAGTACCCATTGCAGGGAAACCCATTGTACAACGTTTGGTCGAAGATATTGCCAAGGTTTGTCACCAACCTGTACAACACATCGCTTTTATCATCAAAAGCGACTTTGGAGCTGGCATAGAGCAAAAGTTGTTGGAAATTGCCCAGATGCAAGGAGCAAAAGGGCATATTTGTTATCAAGATGAACCCTTAGGAACAGCACATGCCATTTTGTGTGCACAGCAATTTTTGGAGGGACCTACTGTCATTGCTTTTGCAGATACTTTGTTCAAAGCTGATTTTATAATGCCTGCCGATGCCGAAAGTGCTATCTGGGTGCAGAAAGTAGAAGACCCTTCTGCTTTTGGTGTGATTAAACTCAACGAAAATGGAGAAATCGCCGCATTTGTCGAAAAACCCAAAGAATTTGTATCAGATTTGGCCATCATCGGTATCTATTATGTGCGCCATGGAGCAGCCTTGCGGGATGCGCTCCAATATTTGATAGACAACGACATCAAAGAGAAAGGAGAGTATCAGTTGACCAATGCTTTGGATAATCTTAGAAAAAACGGGATGCGTTTTGTGCCTTGTCAGATCAACGAATGGTTAGACTGTGGCAACAAAGATGCAACGGTATTTACTAACCAACGATATTTGGAATATATCAAAGAGCAGCCTTTGATTGCTACATCTGCCACCATCGAACACAGTGTGATCATTCCACCTGTATTTATTGGAGAAGGAGTAATAATAACACACTCGGTGGTGGGACCACACGTTTCTGTAGGCAAAAATACACAAATCAATCGTTCTGTCGTTCAAAATACAATTATCCAGGAATCTTCGGTGCTCGATGCGCTTAATTTATCTAATGCAATGATTGGTAATTTTGTAGAATATTCGGGAACACCGGTGGATATTAGCCTTGGTGATTATAACGTGATCAAAACCTAATAAATTAATGGGAAAGCGTATTTGGTTGGCGGGCTGTTTGTGGTTGGGCGTTTTTTGTGGGCTGGTAGCACAGCCTCACAAACCTGAACGTCCCAAAAAGCAAAAGGATGGTAACAAGCAGCCAATTCAAATTCAGTTGGCAGACGATGCCCAAGAAACAGAGCTGGGGTTACAGCCGTTGCCCAATAGTCAAGAAGCAGAATATTATTTTTTGGAAGGGATGAAATACTACCTTATCGATGATTTGAGTAGCGCGATGAACTATTTTAAAAAGGCTCTCCAGTTTGCTCCCGATAATGCCGGTATTTATTATAAAATGGCAGAAACAGCCTACTACTTGGGAAACAGCAACGAAGCCACTTTATATGCCGGAAAGAGCTTGAGCCTGAATAAAGCCAATAAATTCAGCTACATTTTGCTGGCAAAAATGTATGAAGAGCAACTTAACTTCAACGAGGCAGCTAAAGTTTACCAAGATTTACTAAACAACCTGCCTAATGCCTATCCTTATTATTTTGAGTTGGCGGCGCTCTATCAATACCAAAAAAAGTGGCAGGATGCTCTGGCTGCTTTCGAGCAATTAGAAAAAATTACGGGTTTTAGTGAGGAAATCAGCCTGCAAAGGGTTCAAATCTATGTGCAAATGAACGACCTCAAAAAGGCGATGGCCGAGACTGAGGTTTTGCTTGCACAAAATCCTGACGATTTGACCCCGGCTGTGAACTTGTTGCAGCAAATGGCAGAACAAAACCGCATTGGAGAGGTAATGCCCCTGCTTGAGCGTGTGAAACAGATCAATCCGAACGATCCGCGGGTGGCTTTGCTCATTTCGGGTACTTACCGAAGCGAAGGCAAGACAGACAAAGCCTTGGCCGAATTGCAAAACACCCTTTTGCAGCCAAGCCTAAGCGCCGAACAAAAAATCAAACTGTTGGTAAGTTATATGCAGCAACCCGACGCACGCAATTTTGTGCCTCAGTTTGCAGAAATGGCTGCCTCTATTTTACAGCAATACCCTACCGATGGCAAAGCCAATGCTGTTTATGCCGATATTTTGAGTGTGCAAGGCAAACAAAAGGAAGCACTTCAATACTATTTATTGGCTGCTGCCGGCGATGTGAATACATTGGAACTTTGGAGCCAAATATTGCGATTAGACTCAGAACTAAATTTGATGGATAGCTTGGCCAAACACGCCGAAATGGCCTTGGAAGTGTTTCCCAACTATGCAGCATTTTGGTTATACCAAGGCATTGGATTTTCAGGTATCAAAAAGTACGAAGCAGCCATTGAAGCCTTGGAAAGCGGCAAACGCATTGCTTCGCGCCAAGCAGATTTGGTGTATGAGTTTAATATCCGCTTAGGCGATGCACACCACGCCTTACAGAATTATACAGCTTCGGACGCGGCGTTTGAAGAGGCGCTGGCAACAAAACCCGATGATTTTTATGTGTTGAACAATTACAGTTATTATTTGGCTTTGCGCAAAGAAAAATTGGATAAAGCCGAAGAGATGGCTGCAAAGCTAATGAAAAGCCAGCCCAATAATGCCAATTTCTTAGATACGTATGCGTGGGTAAAATACCAATTAGGTAAGTATGAAGAGGCAAAGACCTATTTGGAAAAAGCCTTGCAACTCAATAGTTCGGCCACTATTTTAGAACACTATGGGGATGTGTTGTTTAAGCTTGGCGAGTCGAGCAAAGCTTTAGAAAACTGGGAGAAGGCTAAACAAGCAGGTGGTGATTCGGAAAAATTACAAAAGAAAATCAATGACAAAAATTTATATGAGTAAACTATTGAAGCATATTTTGGGAGTGGTAGTTGTTTTTTTGCTCACAAGCGCGTTGGCCAACGCACAACAAAGTCTGTTGCCTAAGCCAAAAGAAACTCATTTTGCATATTTAGATTCCAAACTCAAAATACAATACACCAGCGAAGAAGATAATTTTCAAGCCAAGGTAGTGCTCCGGATGCGCAAGGACAGCCTCATCTGGGTATCGATTTCGAAAACCGGCATCGAAGGACTTAGAATTTTGGTAAGAAAAGATTCTATTTTTATGATTGATAGATTGAACAAAGAGTACAAATCGTATAGCTATGCAGCGCTCAGTAAACAGCTTAATTTCGATTTGAATTATCACCTTATTGAGTGTGTATTGTTGGGCAATATGCCTTTGCCTCAATTCGATTCGGTGCAGTTATCGCAAGAAAATAATCGTTGGCTCATCAAACAAAAAGAGAAAAACATTCAAATCCATAATTACTTGGGATTACAAAATGCGTTGTTGGAGCAACTCATTCTGCGAGATGAGAAAAGCAATAGTTCGTTGCAACTTGATTACGGGGATTATAACTATTATGGAGAGATTTTATTCCCCCACAATTACCAAATCAATTTACAATACCAACAAGAGGGCATCAATAGGGCCACCAAAGTACATATCAACCACGTGAAGATGTTGTTTACCAACGAAGCGCTCAAGTTTCCATTCAATATGGCCGATAAGTCATCGCAAGAAAACGAGTAGCGGGTTATAGCCATTTCAATACTTCTACTTTATCCCCCACGCGAACAGTACCGGTTTGGTGGGGGATAATATTTTGGCCAAAGAATATTTTATTGCCAAACTTTCGGAAAGTGGCCAAAGTTTGCAGCGGTTCCTTGCCTGCCTGGCCAGTGGCTTGGTCGATGGTGGTTACCACACAACGGGCGCAAGGCTTTACAATTTCAAACTTCACACTCCCTATTTGAATGGTGCGCCATTTGTCTTCTTCAAAGGGGGCTGTATCGCTGATGACCAAATTAGGACGAAATCTATTCATCGGTACTGGTGTTGCTAAGCGGTTGTTTAGATCCGCCAAAGAAGCTGTAGAAACCAACAAACAAGGGTAGCCATCCGAAAAAGAAGTAATATCATCTGCTTGCATCCTAAAAGCAGCTTCGACCGGGCGAAGGCTTTCTTCGGGCATATATACCAAGCGGCAATCCATTCCTAACGCCTCACTAAACCAAAAATTAGCTACAAAGCTTACCTCTATGGCCACACAACGGTCGCCCCAAACAGTAACTTCTAAGGGCATTCCACCACCTTGTGGGTTGTCGAGTAGGAGAGGCGGGCGGCCTTCCATCTCGAACTGCCAGCCTCCATTGGACAAGGCAAGTGTGCGGATCAATGCCATCTGGTGGATTTCGCGCTGTGTCAGAAAGTTGCCTTGCCTATCGACCAGCATCCAGCGGCGGTCAAACTGAAGTCCACGTTTTTCGACCGGCGCAGCTTGTACAGCAAAGCCTCCTAATGATTTAACCGGATAAAGATGGATTTCACTTAGAAACATAGACTAAATATTATTGGAATAAACAGCTTCCGTCTTTTCAATTTTTGGGGCAATCGGATATTGTAGCACGATCGATTTCAAAGTTTCTACCCACAAAGGGCTGATATTCAGGCTCTCTACCATTTGCCAATGTTCGCCACCCAGTTCTTCGAACAATTCTTTGTATTCTTCGCCGATTTCGATGGTGGTTTCCAAACAATCGGCTACAAAAGAAGGCGAAAAGGCCAATACATTTTTCTTACCAGCTTGCACAACTTGCCTAATCACATCATCAGTGTAAGGTTTGAGCCAAGGGGTTTTGCCCAAGCGCGATTGAAAACAAACGGTGTATTGATCGGGAGCAAGTCCCAATGCTTCGGCCAATTGGCGAGTAGTGGCAAAGCACTGGGCGCGGTAGCAGTTGCGGTTGAAAGCATTCAGTGTGGCGCAACATATGGGTTGTGCTTCCAAAGCAGGATTTCTGGGGG
>DMHB01000192.1:0-16316 GCA_003449595.1 Microscillaceae bacterium
CAATCCAGGTAAATTTCGAGTAGCCATAGTATCTCTATTGGTTTCCAATCGCACCTAAAGTTAAAGAAATAGGACGCATTTTAAAAATGCAGCTACATTTGCAAGCAATTCAGTTGTAAAAAAAACCAGTTGTGAGCCTTATGAATAATTTATCAATGTTGGCAATGTGCAAACGGCAACTTCCCTCGCTCACTGTATTTCTACTGCTCAGTGGCCATACCTTGGTTTGGGCACAAGACAATCCGGAAAACGACACGCTTGCCCAAGTCCCCACGCGGCAAGTGTATTGGGGCATTGATTTGGGGTATGCAAGGCCGATAGGTTGGATGGCCGCCGAGCTGGGCAATGGTAACCAACTACAGCTGTATTGGTTGATACAAAAAAAGCTGAATTGGGTATGGCAATACCAAGTTGGGTTAGGTTGGTTGGGGCCTTCTACTTCTCCACTCAATGAGGAAAACCCTAAGCCCTCCACGGCAAGTGTCGAATTTTCAGCAAGTCGTTTACGCATCTGGCAGTTTGACCTCATTCAAGTATATGCCGGCGGCGGGGTCGGCTTGGCTTATTTGCCTTTTTTCAATGCCGAAACCGATTTTCAAAACACTATTTTGCCATTTCTATTGCCTCGGGTGGGTTTCAGGGTGGCCATTAATCCTGCCATACAAATGGGGTTTGAGTTCAATCATCGCTTGGGAGTGCCTTTGGGCAAACGCGATTGGCTATGGCAGCAAACAGGTTTTCAGTTAGGAGCTTGCTTCCGCTTGCAGGCAGAAAAAAAATAACTTTACCAAAATTTCTAATCGAGCAACGCTATGAAAAAACTATTAAGCACTTTGGTATGGGTGTTTTGTGGCGCTTGTGCGGTGGCGCAAGATGGCCTTACGCTCAAACAAGCAGTACAATTGGGTATTCGGCAAAACAAGCAACTGCAAACCGCTGCTTTCGATGTGCAGAGTGCGCAGACGGATATTACCACTGCCAAATTGAGAGAAAACCCGGTGCTCAACAACCAAAGCTTGTTTCAGACCAATAGCGTATTTTTCCCGGTAGGCACTAATTTTCAAAACTCGCTCAACCGCCAAGTTTGGTATCAAATGACCAAGGTTTTCGAGCTGGCCGGTCAGCGAAAAAACCGCATCGAAGTTGCCAACAAACAAGTAGGGTTAGCCGGTGCCAATTACACCGATTTGAAGCGCAATTTGGCTTATTTGGTCGCTCAGCAATGGCTCAATGTATGGTTTGCCGAAAAATCATTGGAAATCATCGAATTGGCCTCGCAAAACTTAGACAGTTTGGTCAAGATTAACCAAGTGAGGTTTGACAAACAAGTGATTACAGCTACTGAAAACGAGCGGACTATCATCTTGAAAGAACAATATGAAATCAGCCGGTTCAGTGCCGAGCGCGCCGTGAAAAGCGAACTGGCACAGCTCAAGCTGCTGATAGGAGTAGAAGGCGATATTTTTATCAATGACAACGACAGTTTAGTGGTGCCCTTTACCCAAGAAATAGACAGCCTCATCGAACTGGCGCAGGCTTACCGCACCGATTTGCAATTGGCGCAGGCTGTCCGTTCTTTGGCCAAAAGCAATACCGTGCTTCAAAAATCAAAAGCTTTTCCGGCAGTCGAGGCGGGTTTTATCTGGAATCCGCAAAACAATGTGCCTTATGTGGGTACTTTTTTCACCTTGCCTTTGCCGGTTTTTAACCGCAACCAAGGGGAAATAGCCAAAGCGAAAATTTTGGAAGACCAAGCCAGTATGCAGATAGAAGCCGTTGATTTTCAGCTTAGAAACGAGATCGAGCGCTCGTTTCGCAACTACCAATTGCAGCTCGACAATGTGAAAAGATTTCAACAAATTTTGGGGCAGTCTGACGATATTTTGCGCACCATACGCTATGCTTACATTCGCGGCAGCACCACCATCATCGATTTTTTGGATGCCCAACGCTCGTGGCTCGATACGCGCAAAACCTACTACGACGCGCTCTTGTTGTATCGGCGCAGTTATGTAGATGTACTTTTTAGCTCGGGGCTGATTTATTTGTTGGAAGAGTAGGGGCAAATAATTTTTTGCAGAATCGGGATTTTTTTGGCTGGAAAATTTTACCTTGAGCCAAACTAATGTACAACTAACCCTTTTCAACGATATGATGTTTTTAGCTTACTTAGGCCGCGTGTTGGTGGCCGTTCCTTTGTTGCTTTTTGGTGTAGGCCATTTTATGAAGGCCGTCCCTATGAGCAATATGGTGCCTTCGTATATGCCAGTGTCTCAGAGTTTCTGGATTTATCTGACAGGTGTGGCTTTGATTTTGGCTGCTTTGAGCTATTTGACCGGTGTATTTACCAAATTGGCGGCTTTTTTATTAGCCATTATGGTGCTTTGTTTTGCTTTTATGGTGCATTTGCCCGGGGTACAAGCCGAAGGAATGGATTCGGCAAGTTTTGCTTCTCTTTTGAAAGACTTGATGATAGCCGGTGGGGCTATTTATGTAGGTACTAAGGCATAGACTTCAAATAATTCTGGCGTAAAAGGTCTGTTTGTAGCCAAGCAGGCCTTTTTTGTGGCGTTGCGGATTAATCAAACCACCATTCGCGCCCATCTTTATACACATAGCCTTGGCGGGTGCCAATGCGCATTTTGGCTTTGCCATCGTTGAAGCCATAATGGTGGTCGTAGATCTGAATTTCGTCGTAGCGGAGAGGAATGACCAATTTGCCGGTTTCATCCACAAAGCCATAGCGGTTATTTTTCTTGACATACGCCAAGCCCTCTCTAAAAAAACCAGCCTCTTCATAAAGGGGCGCTACCAAGCGATTGCCTTTGGCATCCACAAAGCCATATAATTTCCCTTTCAGCGCACGCACCGGCCCATTTTCAAAATTATCGGGCAGCAACTCGTCATACACCAAGGGCACTACCAGTTCGCCTTCAGCATTGACAAAGCCCTCCTTTCCTTCTTTTTTTACCCAAGCTACGCCTTCGGTAAAATCGGCTACTTCGTCGTATTCGGGTTGTACTACCCACTCGCCGGCTTCATTCAAAAAGCCCCATTGGTTTTCCTTGGTTTTGGCCTTGGCCAGCATCAAATCGCCGGATTTGTCGGCAGGTTTGAGAGCACCAATTTTGGCAAAGCGGCTTTTGAAATACCGATCTTTGAGCAAATCGCGCATCGGTTTGTCGATGCCATAGGCCACGCCTTCGGGGTTTACTTTGCCCGACTCTGTCCCCCGGCGCACTTGGGCAAAACCCTCCTCAAACCTATCTACAGCATCGTATAAGGTGGGAATGGTCAGCGAGCCACTTTCTAAATTGACAAATCCGTACTTGCCGGATTTTTTTACCCACGCCATTTTTTCATAAAAACGCACATCGGCATCGTCAAACTCGGCAGCGACCACCACTTGACGCTCTTTGTTGACAAAGCCATAGCGCCCGTTTTCGCTGTAGCGCGCTATGCCATCGTAGAAAACGCCTATTTTTTGTGTGCCACCCGATGGGAGTGTGGTCAGTTGCCGTTTATCGGAAGCGTTTTTTTGGGTTTGATTGCCTATTTTCAAACTACCGGAGGCATCCAAACTAAAATTGGGATGGAGTACTCCTTGCCAAAGCCACCACGACAAGCCGACGACTACCACCAAAACCCCAATGCCTGCAAGCCAATTTCGCCTGATGCGGTGCTCTACCCGGATGTTCAAATTGTCGGGCTTGCCTGATGAATCTTCCATAATGCACAAAAAGTGGTTGTATTCAAAAATAAACTGATAGAATGAAATATATTGCTGAAATTCAACGAAGGAAACGTAGCACAAACTTAGTTTTTATTAAAAAAAATTACGAATTTTGTGGCCAAGTTGATCGAATATTCTAAACCCCCCAATGCCGTATGAGTTCAGCCGAACGTACCGTTGCCCAAAAGTTAAGTGCCTTATTGAAACTACAATCTATCGATACCAAAATTGACGAAATTAGAAAAATGCGCGGCGACTTGCCCGCAGAGGTGCAAGATTTGGAAGACGAGGTAATTGGTTACCAAACCCGTGTTACCAAATATGAATCAGAAATTCAGGTTACCGATGACGAAATTTCGACCCTGAAAGAGCGCAAAAAGGAAGCTGAGAAAATGATTGCCAAGTACCGCGAGCAGCAAATGAATGTGCGCAACAACCGAGAGTTTGAAGCCATCAGCAAAGAAATAGAGTCGGAAGAGTTGGAAATGACGCTTTGCGACAAGAAAATACGTACCGCCCAAGAAAAAATCACCCAAAAGGAAGGCGAAGTAAAACGCACCCAAGAGGCGATGCAAGAACGCGAGAAGGATCTAAAAAACAAGAAAGTTGAATTAGACAATCTCTTGGTTGAAAGCAACGAAGAAGAAAATAAACTAATCAAAGAACGCGAAAAACAGACCAAGAACATCGAAGAGCGGTTGCTTCGTTCTTACGAAAAAATCCGCTCTAATGCAGGCAATGGCTTAGCAGTCGTGATGGTGCGCAGAGATGCTTGTGGCGGATGTTTCAATGTGGTGCCGCCTCAGCGCCAAGCTGAAGTGCGCGAAAAGAAAAAACTGATTGTTTGCGAGCATTGTGGGCGTATCTTGGCAGGGGTCGAAGAGGCCAAAGTGCCGGTTGTGGAAGAAAAAGAAAAACCAACGCGTGCCAGCAAGAAGGACAAAGACGCTGCACCAGTACAAGAATAGGGCTTAGATCATATTTTTCAAGGCCACCTGTAGGCGGGCAGCAGTGATTAAAATCCTGATGCCCGCTTTTTTATGAAAGGCGCATTTGGTTTGTTTTTCTATAAAGCGACTTTTTTGTATGTTTATTTTTTTCAGAAAACTCAATAGCACGACGATGAAGCATTCATTTTACAAAATTTTAGGGAGTATCTTGATGGCTTGGGCCACTTTGAGCCAAACCGGATATGGGCAAAGCAACGACCTGCCCGAGATAAGCATCAGCGCTTTGCCGCAAAGTACCGAAGAGTTTAGTGCGTTACAAGCTAAGTTGGCAGATAGCCCACAAGGCGGTGCGGCCTTGTTTGTTGTGGCCACTATTTTGTATGCCGAAAACCCCACCTTGGGCGAACAATGCTTGGTGTTGGCCTGCGATGCCGGTCTTTTGAGCAAAGTAAGCAAAGGAGGCTACCAAGGAATGGGCTTTGGCGCATCGACCAAGTTTTTGATCGAACAACTGGATTCTAAAAAGCATGTGCCTTATTCTTATCTCAAGGGTACAAGTCCCGAAAATGGCTACAAGGTTGCGCTGCCTTGGGTAGTCCAAACCCAAACCAATCCCTACAGCGGCAACGAAAAAGATGGCAAAATAAAATTATTTGTCAAGTGCAGTGGTGCCGACAGCCCCCGACCCATTAGTTTGGCAAAAGATGGCCAAGGAATATGGAAGGCTACCGAATTTAGTTCTTTGATGGTGGGCATCAGAGCACCCAAATAAACTACAATGCGAACGCAATTTGTCAGCTATTGTCCTTTAATTTTGAATGGCTTGAAGCCCGGCCTATGGAAAATGTAGCACTACTTACCTTTTTATTATTTTTAGTTTCGATTTTGGCGCTGCTCAGCGAGCGAGTCAAGATGCCTTTGCCTATTTTACAAGTATTGGTCGGATTGGGCATTTCGCTCATTCCCAACTTGCCCAATATTGTACTTACGCCCGATATTGTATTTGTCATCTTCTTGCCTCCTTTGCTGTATTCAGCCGCTTGGTACACCAGCTGGCACGATTTCAGGGCCAACCTGCGCCCCATTAGTTTGGCAGCCTTTGGATTGGTATTTTTTACCACCACTGCCGTAGCCGTTTGTGCCAAGTATTTCATTCCGGGGCTTTCGTGGGCAGAGTGTTTTTTGCTGGGAGCCATCGTTTCGCCTCCTGATGCGGTGGCGGCCAATGCCGTTTTAAAGGGAATGAGCATCCATCCACGTGTCATTACCTTGTTGGAGGGCGAAAGCTTGCTCAACGATGCCAGCGGACTGATAGCCTATAAATATGCCTTGGCCGCACTTACAACCGGTAGTTTTATTTTGTGGGAAGCCAGCCTGCAGTTTGTTTGGGTAGTGGTGGCAGGTACTGCCATTGGGTTATCGGTGGCTTATTTGGTACACTGGCTACACAAAAATTTGATACGCAACGCTACCATCGATGCTACTTTCACCTTGCTGACGCCTTATATGGCCTACTTACTGGCCGAATCAGTACACGTTTCAGGCGTACTGGCGGTAGTTTCGGCGGGCTTGTACCTTACTTATCGTTCCGACGAATTGTTCGATCACGATTCCCGCATCAAAGCCTATGCCCTTTGGGACACCATTATTTTTATGCTGAATGGCTTGGTTTTTATTTTGATAGGGTTTCAACTTTCACACATATTGAACAACCTTTGGGCTTATCGTTGGTCATCGCTGTTATTTTATGGTACACTGATTAGCATTGCCACCATTGTGGCTCGGTTTGTATGGGTATATCCGGCGGCGCTGATACCCCGCTGGTTGAGCAAAACCATACGCGAGCGCGAAACCTTCGATATACGGTTGGTATTTGTTTTTTCTTGGACCGGTATGCGTGGGGTGGTGTCGGTAGCAGCGGCTTTGGCCTTGCCTCTGACAGTCAACAACGGAGTGCCTTATGAGAATAGAAGCTTGCTCATTTTCATCACTTTCTTTGTGGTCTTGGTAACCTTGGTATTGCAAGGTTCTACCCTGCCTATGATCATCGAGTGGTTGCGGTTGCCTCCTTACTCTGAGTTGATAGAAGAGTACGAAACCCGCCAAAAAGTGCTCAACGCTTCGGTGGCTTATATCGAAGAAAATTTGGCCGGCATCGAAGACGAAGCCCTTTCGCGCCTCAAGCTGAAGTATGAAATGAAATATAAAAAACTGAATAAGACCGACTTGCCTTCCAACTACTTCGAAGAGCTGGGAGAAGAAGACGAAGAAGCCGAGGCCGTAACCGATTTATTCAACCGGTTTACTTATTTGCAGTTAGAACTCATTCGCGAAGAACGCAAAACTCTTCGGCTTATGCGCAAAAAAGGCATTGTAAGCGATGAAATTGTTCGGAAAATTGTCTATGAGTTAGATTTGGAAGAAGCCAGCTTGCGCGTCGATTTAGACTAACCCTAACTTGGGCTTCTATGGCAAATTTTACTAATTTTGCACCCTATAACCGTTCAAATATAACCTTGCTTAGCCCTGTGAAAACCCAAAAATACCTCTCGCTTTTACTCGTTTGTAGTGCCTTGTTTGCTTTTCGGATGGATAAACCCGCCTACCGTATTTTTGATAAAGATGGGAATGCCTGTTCTTATGAGCAATTGCTGGAAGCTGCCCAACAAGCTGACATTGTTTTGTTTGGCGAGCAACATAACAACCCCATTTGCCATTGGCTGCAGGTTGAACTAACCCAAGACTTGGCGCAAGCCAAAGGTAAAAATTTGATGCTGGGTGCTGAAATGTTTGAAACCGACAACCAACTGTTGATTAACGAGTATGTCCAGAAAACCATAACAGCCAAGCAGCTTGAAGACGAAGGCAAGATGTGGAGCAATTTCAAAACCGATTACAAGCCCCTGCTCGACATTGCCCAGCAGCAAGGCTTGGCCGTAGTAGCCACCAACATCCCCCGCAGGTATGCCAGCCTTGTATCTAAAAAAGGCTTGAAAGCCCTCGAACAGTTAGATCAAGAAGCCAAACAATACATAGCACCACTCCCTATTGCTGTTGATTTTTCGTTGCCTTGCTATGCCAATATGATACAAATGATGAGCGGCGGCCACGGTGGCGATATGTCGCCCGAAAACTTCGCCGCAGCGCAGGCTGTCAAAGATGCTACGATGGCGCACTTTATCCTGAAAAATTGGACTGTCGGCAAAACACTGATACATTACAACGGCGCGTATCACTCCGATAATTTTGAAAGCATTGTCTGGTATTTGAAAAAACAAAACCCGCAACTGAACATCCTGACCATCAGCAGTGTAGAGCAGAAACAATTAGAGAGCCTTATGCCTGAAAATCAAAATCTTGCCAGCTTTATCCTTGTTATTCCGCAATCGATGACCAAATCTTACTAACCCACAGTGCTACTCAGAATACTTCATTTAGATTGGATTTATGAAATAGACAAGAAACATTACAACTTGTTTTTTGCCACAGGCTTGTTTTTTGGCAGCATTATGTTTGGCATCACCGGATTTATGCTGATTGAAAATTACAACTTTGTGGATGCCTTTTATATGACCGTAATTACGGTGGCTACGGTTGGTTTTACTGAAGTGAATCCACTTTCCGAAAAGGGGAAAATATTTACTTCTATTTTTATCATTTTCAACTTAGGATTTTTTGCCATTTTTGCCTCCATATTGACCCGCTATATTTTAGAAGGCGAAATCAACAAAATTTTTTCAAATTATCGACTGCTCAAATCTGTCAAAAAAATGGAAAATCACGTCATCGTTTGTGGTTATGGCAGAAACGGCCATAAAGCCTGCGAAGAACTACGCAACAAACGAGTGCCTTTCGTAGTGATTGAACGCGACATACAAATCTTCAATGAAATGTACGGCGAGCGCAAAGATTTTCCACACATTGAAGGCGATGCCACCCAAGACGAAGTGCTCAAGGTGGCCGGCATTGACCGTGCGCGTGCGCTGATTACGACCTTGCCCAAAGATTCGGATAACGTATTTGTTACCCTGACGGCGCGCACCCTGAACCCCAAAATTATGATTGTGTCGCGGGTCAACCAAAGCAGCTCGGAAAATAAACTGATCCGAGCCGGTGCCAACCGCTTGGTCAACCCCGATTTCATCGGAGGGACTTATATGGCCAATTTGATCACCAAACCCCACGTAGCCGAGTTTTTGGATATGATCGACGGTGCCGGCGAGCTGCAATTAGACGAATTTTGTTACGAAGATTTCAAAGAAGAATACCGCGAACAAACCATCCGCGACTTAGACGTGCGCAACAAAACGGGCGTAACGATTATGGGTTTTAAAGACAATGTGAAAGGGTTTATCATCAATCCCAATCCAAATATGGTTTTTGGCGAAGGCGATGTATTGATTTTGCTGGGTACTGTCGAGCAAATCAAGACATTTGCAAAAGTATATACCCATAAAAATTGAGCCTCACTCCTGAATAAAGCTTCTCTATGGCAGCAACGATGGTTTTTCAACCTAAGATCTTTATTTTTTCAGCGCCATCGGGGGCAGGCAAAACAACCTTGGTGCAGCATTTACTGCATACTTTTCCCAATTTGGGTTTTTCTATTTCGGCTTGTACGCGCCCGGCTCGCCCCGACGAAATTGACGGTGTGGATTACTACTTTTTAAACCCCGAAACCTTCAAACAACATATTGCCGCCGGTGATTTTGTAGAGTGGGAAGAAGTATATGAAAACCGCCTCTATGGCACACTCAAGTCGGAAGTCAGCAGGTTGGCTGCGTTGCAAAAGCACCTGATTTTTGATGTAGATGTAAAAGGCGGGCTGACCCTCAAACAGTACTTTGGCGACCAAGCCTTGGCCGTTTTTGTAAAACCCCCTTCGTTCGATGCGTTGGCACAAAGACTCAAAGCCCGCCAAACCGAAAACGAAGAAAGCTTGCAGAAAAGATTAGACAAAGCCCGCGAAGAGCTTTTGTTTGAGCCTCAATTTGAAAAAGTTTTGGTCAATGAGTATTTGGAGCAAGCCAAAGCAGATGCCGAACAATTAGTAAAAGTTTTTTTGCAGCAGGGCAAATAGATTGCACTACTTTTTGCTAATTTCGAGATACTGATTTACGCAAATTTGTTATCACATTGCCATTATGGAAGTAACCCAAACCTATGCCCGCCCCAGCACCGCCCAAACCGATGCTACCGGGATGAAGTTCGATTTTTCTGCCGAGCTATCGCGCAAGCCTGTTTCCATTCAAGCGCTTATTAAAAACAGCCTCTCGTATGCACGGCTGATGCTCGCCTTGCGGCAGGTAGTAAAAAGCGATTGGCGGCCTGTGCAAAAAGACCACACCGCCTACCAAGATTGGGTAATGGAACGCTACTTGGAAGAACTGCCCGAGCACTTGAAGGACATTGCCCCGGAAAAGGCCAAGCTGTTGCTCAAACGCGAAAAACTAAAAACCGAACTGCGTAAATTACAAGGGCAAGTAGCGCCGCTGCAAGCCGAAATGAATAAAGCCCGCCGCAGCTATTACGACTGGCTTTATAAGCACGACCGCGAACAGTGGATTGTGTTAGACCCTGTGGTCAGTGTGCACCCCGACGGCGTTATTTTTGAAGCTTTCTCGTTAGACGAATCCAGCTATGGGCGCGTAACCGTGCCGGTATCGAACTTAGAGGTTTTTGGCAAAGTAGATTATGGCACCACCAACATTGATTTCAGCCAGGTGCTTGCCAATGAGTTGTACCGCGTGCGTAGTTACCGACCGGCTTGGCTCAAGGTGAGTTTTGAAAAAGTAGAGCTTTCCACTTTTGTAGGGGCGGCTGTCGAGAAGAAAATCGATTTGCCGGTCAGTTGGGTCAAAGGCTTTTTGCAAGTGCAAGCGGCCTCCACCTTCGAGGGCATCGACCTCAAACTGCATAGCCAAACGGTAGCCAATATGTTGTTTCACCTTGAAGCGAAAAAAGAAAAAGCAAGTCCCCGGTCGTTGCGCTTTGTGCTGAAAAAAGGGCAGCCCATCCAAATAGTCATCGATCCTTGGCAAATTACCCTGACCGACCCGCATATTTACCAAGGCGAAACCGTCGAAGAAATCAGAATTTGGGGTCGTCGCCGTTTGTTGGTGCTCAAAGAATTGCTGCCTTATTCGGACGAAGTACACGTCAAATTGATGGGAACAGGGATGCCTTCTTATTGGACGGTGCAAAGCGAAGGCCACCGGTTCGATTTGGGTCTATCGGGATGGTCGGCCAACGACTGGTCGAAAAAAGCCGGTTTCGATTTATTGGCTTCTACCACCGAAGTCAGCAAAAAAGTGCTGGAGAAAACCGAAAAATTAATCATCAAGCAATTAAGCCTTACGCCCCCCGAAGCAGCACAAGCCTTGGGCATCAGCCGCGAGGAAGCTACCGCTGCCTTGCAGACTTTGTGCAAATTGGGGCAGGCTATGTACGACCACCTCACGCAGTCGTACCGTTGGCGGCAGTTGCTTCAGCAAGACCTCAAACTACCGGAAACGGAAGAAGACGAGCGCCTGAAGTATGCTATGCAATTGTTCAAAAACAAAAAAGTAAAACTGAAAAACCAAATTCAGGAGCAGGACGACTTGGTAAGGTATGAGTTTGAGGTAGAAGGCAAGAGCCTTTACAAGCCTGTGTTGCACTTAGACCAAGACGGGCGGGTAAAACAAGCGGTTTGTACATGTAGCTTTGCGCGCCGCAACAAGCTCCGCTTAGGGCCTTGTCCGCACATGATGGCGGCGATTGTCAGCTTGTTGAAACGTTAATTTTGGAATAAAACCTACTCACCTCTATTTATTTTTTTAGCGATATGGCACAAGAAAATCCCGACAACTGGCGCGATCAACTCAAAGCATTGGGCAAAGAATATTATACTTTGCAGGAAATGCTACGCCTCGGCTTCTTAAAAATGTCGGAGCAAGACTTGGCATTCTATCAGGCAAAAGTGGCCGATTTGAACAAGGTTTCTACGGAGCTGCACTCAATGCGCAAGTCGTTGGAAGGGGTAAAAGACATTACTCCCTTGTTGAAAGAAATTCGCAAAAACCGCATCGAAAGGGTGCGGGTGGCGCGATCGCTGCGCAAAATAGCCAAAGAACAAGCTTTCGCGGAAGCCAAAACCAACCGGCGTGCCCGCCAAATGGCTACGCCCACGTACTTGGGCAAAGGCGTATCGAAACACCTGAAGTTTGAAGGCACACAGGCTGAACGTTTGGCTTTGTTCGATTTGCCCCGTGTCGAAAATATGGCCGAATTGGCTGAGGCGATGCAACTAACGCCCGAAAAACTACACTGGCTTTGTTTTCACCGCGAGGCTTCCAAAATCGATCATTATACCCGTTTTCAGATTCCCAAACGCAAAGGCGGATTGCGCAGCATTGCTTCGCCTAAGCGCACCTTGCGGGTGGCGCAGCAATGGGTCTTAGAAAATATCTTGCGCAAAATAGCGCCTCATTCGGCGGCTACTGCCTTCGAGCCAAGGGCTTCTATTGTCGAAAATGCCAAAAAGCACCTCAACCAAGCACTATTCATCCGCATCGACCTCAAAGATTTTTTTCCCTCTTTGAAGTTTCATCGGGTGAAGGGCTTGTTTCAGTCGTTAGGCTATAATGCCGGGATGGCTACGGTGTTGGGTTTGTTGTGTACAGACTCGGCCCGCATTGGGGCAAAATTAGGCGAAGATCAGTTTTTTGTGGCCTTAGGCGATCGCTATTTGCCACAAGGCGCTTGCACCTCGCCCACGCTTACCAACCTGATTTGCAGGAAATTAGACAAACGCTTGGCGCAATTTTGTGCCAAACAAGGGTGGATTTATACCCGCTATGCCGATGATTTGATGTTTTCGCACGCCGAGAGCCAAACCGATCTCAAACCGATGATGGGTTTGGTCAAAAAGATTGTGGCCGAAGAGGGTTTTGTAATCAACCCTGAAAAAACCTTGGTGATGCGTCCGCACCAGCGCCAAATGGTAACCGGCTTGGTGGTCAACGATGGCGAACTGCGTGTATCGAAGCAAGATTTGAAGCGTTTTCGAGCCTTTTTGCACCAGTTTGACTTAGACGGCAAAGACAAACTCAGCGAGCGCTTGGGCAAAGATGCCGAAGCCTTCGGAAAAGGCTACTGGGCTTTTATCCGGATGATCAACCCGACACAAGCCGAAAAATTTACCGAAAAATATAAGTGGTTGGCCCATTAATTGGGCTGCCGCTCATAAGCCCCAATGTCGGGCGGACTGACGCGAGGTTTCCCCAAAATATCGATTAGCAACCCATTGGCAAACCCGCGCTTGAGGGCAGGTGAGGCCAACCGCAGTGAGAAATCGTAGGCCGCAGGCGCTTGAAACAGTGGGTCGATGTTCACCAAATTGTTGTTGCCTTGCAAACCCGTAAGCTGGCTGCGTAGCAAGCAGTTTTGCGTAATTGGCAAGCTCTGCCCGGCGGCCAAGCTAATCTCCTCGCGATCGCGACGGCTGCCCCAAATCAGCACATTGGTCCATTGCAGCGACCAATTGCTGCCTGCATTGGCCAAAAACGACACCCCACGGCGCACAAAATCAAATTCAAAATTGGCCAGCGTGCAATTATTGAGCGTCATTGTGCCGGTTTGCCCAAGGCTAATGGCATCGCCTATACAATTGGCTATCAGTAAGTTATCAGCTTGTAGCTGGGCGCGGCTCAGTTGCAGCCCGCTCTGGGTGAGGTGTTGCAAAATCACTTGGCGGAGTTGCACTTGCGGGTCGGCACCGCCGCCCTCGGGCAATGTTTGAATGGCGGTCAGGACGTTGCGTATTTCGGTATATTGCAAGTTGATTTGGCTGCCACGCGCCGCCAAAATACCTTGCCATTGTCCCGGGCGGTTTTCAAATCCGGCCTCTCGGCGGAAGCCACGCCAAGCCACCCACTTGCCGGGCAAGCCATTCGCCGCAAGGCTACCCTGCACCCGCACATAGGCTTGGTTGAAGGCATACACCTGCACGCTGTCTTGCAAGGTAAGGCTGCCTCCCGGCGCAATGACGAGCGAATCTAACAGCAAATAAGGCACCCCCTTGGTCCAAACCGTGGGCTGGGTGATGCGCTGCCGACTGATGACATTGACCCGCTGCCCCCACGCCAGCAAATAAACCGCCTGTTGCCTTTGCGGGAAGTTGAAGACGATGGAGTCTAACAATTCGGTAACCGGTTGGGGTTGGTTGTTGTCGAAAAAGCCTTCTACCAAAACCAGCAAACTATCGCCGCCCAAGATTTCGATGTTGGCAAATTCGTTGGCACGCCTGCCGTTTACAGCGATGCGAAAACCTTGGTTGGATTGGTTGGCCAACGCGATGCTGGGAATGCGGATGACGTTGCGTCCGGGGTTATACACCATCAGGCGCTGGGTGGTGGTGCGAAATCCGGCCAAGACCGTATCAAAAACCACAATCCTGTCGGAAAAGCGAAGCGTAGGGTTGGGGTCGGTGCTAAGGATTTCTTTGGCGGGCTGGCACTGCATCCAGCCAAAACTCATCCACAGCCACAGGGCTATGGCGCTATAACCACGGATTGGAACAGACCGAAACAAAGACACCAGCGGCATAATGTGTAGGGATTGGTTGGGTTGCAAAGATAACGAACTATGGTCAGGGTTTGCTTGGTGTCTCGATGATTTGGTGATGGACGACCTCCGAGGCATCGGCCACAGCCCAGCTACAGCCATAGCCGTCGGGGCGGAAGTGGCTTTGCACCGCATAGGGCTTGCCTTGCCACCAAACCACCTCCTTTTCGATGTGCAGGGTGCTGAGGGGTTCTACCAAGCCATCGCCGGTATATTTGAGCACGGCCTCCTTCATCGTCCAATATTTGAAAAAAAGCGAGTAAGGCTCGGCGGCGAAAGCGATTTGCTGCCAGTTGTCGGGCGAGAACGTGTCCCGAAAATCGGCCAAGGCAATGGGGCGCACCTGTTCTATGTCGATGCCGACGGGTTGGGTTGTCCGCAACGCACAGACCACGCGCTGGTGGGCGTGGCTGATGTTGAAATGGAGGTCGGGAAATTCGACCAAAAAGGGTTTCCCTTGCGGGGATAGGGCATAGGTAAGGCTGTGCAATTCGAGCTGGAAGAGTTCGCGCAGTGCCGTTTGCAGCAGCCATTTGCCCACAATGCTGTTGCGCCTGTCTTGCGCTTGTTGCAACCGCCCAACCGATTCCCGAAAGGGGAGGGGCAAAGCTGATAGGTGATTTTCCCAAGCACCGGCGCTGGTGTCGGCCTCAAAAATATGCATTGTGGACATTAAGCCATCATTCGGTTGGCAACTATACCATTTATTCGTTGGTTTGGGCGGCTAAGGTAAAGGCATAAAGCACCTCGCGGGCGATGAGGCGGCAGGTGGCATCGTAAGTGGCCTGTTCTTCGGCGGTGCCATCGGCACGTTTGGGGTCTTCGTAGCCGTGGTAAATGCGCACTGCTGCGCCCCGCACAATCGGGCAGGTTTCGTCGGCTTGCGAGCAAACCAACACCACGCCATAGGCCGTTTGTGGATTGAAAGCGTCATCGTATCGCTTGGAAAAGAGGATAAAAGGCTGCAACCCTTCGCCCAAGCGTACTTCGTAGGTCGGATTTTCGGGGTTTTGGTTGTCAGAAAGCACGGCCACCGGCACTCCGGCGCATTGCAAAGCAGCCACCGTGCGCGGATTGCAAGCCGATGCCGACGTGCCGCCCGAATAGGTTTGCACCTCGGCATCGGCAAAACCCACATACAACGAGGCAACTTTGGCCCATACTTGGCCTAACTGGCTGCGGCGCGAGTTGTGGGTGCAAATAAAAGTGAGGTTGACCACTTGCCCGGCTTGGCGTTGCGTGCGGATGTATTGCGCCAGGGCTTGCAGAGTCTCTTGGCGCGAGGCATCGATTTGGGCAAATTCGGCTTGCAGCGATTGGCAATAGTCGCGCAGTTCGCGGGTCAGTGGTTGGGCTTGGGTGGGCATCATCAGCAGGCTAAACAAAAGGGTGAAAACAAATTTTTGCATCGGAGTAAAGAGGGGTTAAATTAGCACGTACAGTCGTTGGGCGGATCGGTTTGTGTGAAAAATTCGCCGAAGCAGGTTACCAAAAGCTTCCACCGCGAGACATCCAAACAGTAGTTGACGTGCTGCCCATCGATTTCGCCTTTGATCAAGCCTACTTTTTTCAGCTCTTGCAGGTGTTGCGACACCGTGGCACGGCTGAGGGGCAAGGCAGCGGCAATATCGCCTGAAATGCAGGTTTTTTGGGCGGCCAACAATTGCACAATGGCAATGCGGGCGGGGTGCGACAAGCTTTTGGCAAACAGGGCCAACTGCTGCTGGGTTTCGTCAAACCGATCTACTTTGGCAAACATACGCGCTTTATTTTGTATGTCGCAAACATACGAATTAATTGTGGGTTAAGTTTTGTTTGATGCTTACTTGGTTGGGGGAAACCTCTTTCGTTGGCTTAAAGTGGTTTGTATAGTTTGATTGAGTCGTTAGCTTTATCCTTTCAAACTTTCTTTCCGTAATTTTTCAATTTCCCCCAAAGAAAGACCTGTGAGTTCTTGAATGGTTTCATTGTCAAAACCTTTTTTGATTGCGTTGAGGGCGGTTATGGATAAGCCGTCTTTTCTGCCT
>DMHB01000192.1:16674-18459 GCA_003449595.1 Microscillaceae bacterium
TTTTCTCACTTTTTTCTTCTACTTCTTTTAAAATAGCTTCTTCGATACCCACAATTCCTTTGTTTAAAAGTGGTCTGAATACTTTGATTGAGCTTTGTTAAACTGTCTTCTTTCTTGAAATTTACATAATAACGGATAAAATTCAGAATTTTTCTGATTTTATCTGTTGCATAGTTGGCTTCCTTCAACTTTTTGACCAAATCGGTTTTCCAAATCAATTGTGCTTGGTCTTCTCGGTTGCTTTTTTCCAAGGCTTTCTTGGCCGTGAGCATTACAATCGAAAAGGGATTTTCAGGAATGTTTAAAGCTTCTTCCGATTTTTCTAAGACTTTGAAAGTGGCAAATTCGTATTGCAACCTTGTGTCTTGATAGGTATATTCATAGCGTTTGGGGTGGTAGTCTATTTTTTCATCGGTCAAAATGGCCAAAGCCATAATTTTTTGATTCCACCGTTCACGAATACGCAGAAAATAATCAAACATCCGTTCGGTAAAATTTGGATCTGCGTAGCCCTGCACCTCAATATGGATGAGCAGCCATTGTTCTTGTCCTTCACGGGTGAAAACCTTCACCAACTTATCAGCATAACGTTTTTGGCCACCTTTGGGTTTGGGGTAAAGCTCGTCTAATTCCTTATCCAAAAACTCAAACCCTTTGGTAAAATCTACACTTTGGGAAGCCCAATCGGGGAAGAAGTAATGCAGAAAATCATCAAACAAATCTTCGATGATGCCTTTCCATAGCGTGTCTTTGGAGATGTGGTACATAGCAGGAATTTTTTAAGTCCAACTTGGTTAGGGGAAAGGATTAGAATTTCTCTAAATCTTCTTGGGCACGGGTGATGGCCGTATATTGCCATTTGAGCGATGGAATGCCCCAAGTGTTGATAAAAACCTTTTTCCATTCGCCGCCTTGGGCTTTGTTGCAGGTAATGGCATTGCCATACATCAGCCGCAGCGCACCCACATAGCGGTCGTCGGCGGGGTTGGTAGAGGTGCGGAAAATTTGATTTTTAAGCGTGCGTTGGTGGCGCAGGTGGTTTTCTTGGCTGGGGGTAATGCTGCCGCCCGTTGCCAAAATGCAGTCTAAAATGGCCAAATCTTCGATGATGACCTCTGTTTCGCTAAACAACAGCCGCACTTTCACAGCCACAAAATGGAGGTCGGCTACGGTTTCTTCTAAGTTCCAGTCCACTTCCAGCAGTTCGACGTGGTCGCCATTGAAAAGGCTGATCCCGTTGCGGTGCCAGTTGCGGGTTACCATCAGCAAATCGCCTTTTTCAAGTATTTTCTTGGCTTTGCCAAATACCCGCTCGCGTACCAAGTCGTTGAAAAACCGGTTGGCTTTGTGCGAAACCCCAATCGAAACAGCTTTTTCCAAACCTTCTTTTTGTTGATTTTTCACAAATTCGTCAGCTGCTTTGTAAATATTGGGGTGCTCTTTGGCGTCGATGGGTAGTTTTTGTAATTTGTCATCGATGGCTTGGCGTGTAGCTTCGGCATTGTCTAATATAAAGCTACCGTCCTCTTGCCGTTTGACTACGGTTAGTAAGTGACTGCTGCCGGTCAAGTTGAAGGTTTGTTCCCAAAAATCCTTGCTCAAGGCATACGATTCGCTTTCGCCAACAGGAGGCAACTGGTAATGGTCGCCGAGAAAAATCAGCTTGTTTTGTACGTGGGCTTCTTTTACGTAGAGCCTGTTTAAACTTTCGCTTGTTTTTTAGATAATCTTCTGAGAAATAAAGCTATAAAAGCTAAAAAGTGCATTGCCATCCAATTACGGATT
>DMHB01000191.1 GCA_003449595.1 Microscillaceae bacterium
CTTGTAGGTGTTTAACAGGCAGGAGCAAGCGACTACCTATAAATGTAAATAATACTGCATGCAATGCAACGAAACTTACAAGCGACCGCAGCCCGCCGAACGCCCCGCATTGGTCAAATGTTCCTTGGTAAAGTTGCAAGGCTGCATCCCTACGTGATACTCCTCATTATGCTGTTGTTTGTGTTTCGTAAACAACGGTGTGGGGAATTATGTAAAAATAGTTTCGACAAACGAAGAAAAGTCAAATACCCTTTTATTTTTGTAAGAAATCCTAAAATCTATGAAGCGCTTTGTTTATACCATCCTGTTTGCTTGTTTTTTGGTGGGCTGTGGGGGAGAGACGGAAGAAGTAACTAAAGGGACATCAAGCAAGAAAATTAGCTTTTTTACAATTTCCGATGCCTATAAAGAGATGATTCATAGGCGAAGTAGTTACAAAACAATTTATGCCAAAGCCGAAGCCACTGAAGAATCCAAGAAATTAGCCATCCAAAACAACCGCTTTGCGCTCAACTTTTATGCGCAATTGAAACAAGAGAAGGCGGAACAAGGAAAAAACTTATTTTTCTCTCCTTTTAGTTTATATACAGTACTGGGAATGCTTTATTTGGGTGCTAACGACGGAGGCAAACAAGAGCTGGCTGAAGTTTTGGGACTGCAAGGACTGGGCGATGTAGGAAAAGAGTTTTATAACTTGCAAGGAATTATCTTAAAAAAGATCGTTTTTGATGCTGAAATTGCCTTGTGCAATGCTGCTTGGATAAGCGATAGTGCGAAGGTGCTTCCTGCTTATGAAAACATACTTCGCGAGTTTTTTAAAGCTGAAATATTCAAAGGCAAGCTCAATTCTCCGGAAGTTGTCAAGCAAATCAATGCTTGGGTAGAAAAACAAACGCAAGGGCGAATCTCCAATATCATAGATGAAAATAACCTGCCTAACAAACGCTCCCGATTGATATTGATCAATACTTTGTATTTCAAAGGGTTCTGGAGCGATAGTTACAAATTTGAAAGATTTATGACTGGAGAGAAGGATTTTACCTTAGTTACAGATAAAAAGGTTAAAGTGCCTATGATGCATAACTCAGGGCAAGACTACAAGTATGTAGAAACTGACCAAATGCAAATGATAGCCATTCCTTATAAGGGATATTCTGCCCATCTCTACATTGTTTTACCCCTTAAAACTACCAATTTGAATGCCATAGAGACAGCCTTTACCCCGGAAAACTTGATGTGTTGGATTACAAATATGAAACCTGTAAAGGCGGAGAGGTTAATGATTTCTAAATTAAAGATAGGCATCAACTTTACAGCTAATGAAATGTTAAAAAAACTGGGAGTAAAGGCTGTTTTTGATACAATTAGACCAGTTTATCTGAAAGGCATAGATGGAGGAGTTGATTCGCTGTTTGTAAAACAAATTTTGCAAAAAACTTATTTTGAAGTATATGAAGAAGGTGCAGAAGCTGTAGTTGTAACTGAGAAGGAAGAACGCAAATTTGAAGAAAAGAAAAGTGAAATTAAAGAACCACCCAAAAAGTTCACCTTCGAGGCCAACCGTCCTTTCTTATTTTTCATTGCAGATCGGGAATTTAAAGCCATTTTATTTATAGGCAGGGTGATGAATCTGGCAGAGAAATAAAACAAGATTTGATGCAAGCCCCATCTATCCAAAACCACCACTTGTCTATGGGCTTGGGGTTGTAAATCAAGCAGCAGGGCGTTTGTCAAAAAAGTTTTGCTAAATGCTTGAAAAGCAAAGAATTAGCTACATTTGAGGCATCAATGGCTTGACCTCAACACCCACCTATGGAAACCCAGCCCTTTGTCGAAAAAGTGGTGGCCTTGTTCAAATCGCACGCCGACGCTCCCACCGCCGATGGAATGACGGCCTATATGCGCCACCAGTTTGTTTTTTTGGGCATCAAACGCCCCCTCCGCAGCCAACTCCAAAAAACCTTGTGGACTTTGCTGCCTCCCCAACCTGCTACGGCCTGGCTCGGCCAAACCGCCGAAGCCCTATGGCAACTCGAAGCCCGTGAGTATCAATACTTTGCCATCGATTTGTTGGATCGTTACAAAAAGCAACTCACCCCCGAAATGCTGCCTACCCTCGAAAAAATGGTGGTGCAACAAGCGTGGTGGGACACCGTTGATCTCATCGCTTCGCATTTGTTTGGCGCTTTGGTAGCGGCCCATCCTGCGTTGTTGCCCCAGATGGATGCCTACGCCCAGCACACCAATCTATGGCTGCGGCGGGTGGCCATTCTTTACCAATTGCACTACAAGCAAGCCACTGATTTTGAGCGACTTCAGCGCTATTGTTTGAGCAATGCTGCCGACCCCGATTTTTTCATCCGCAAGGCCATTGGATGGGCTTTGCGCCAATATGCCCGCGTAGCGCCAGAGGCTGTGCAAGTATTTGTGCAAACACACTCCGACCGGCTTTCAACGCTTAGCCGCCAAGAAGCTTTGAAGCATTTGGGGTAGCCATCCTAACCTTGTTTTCTTTTACTTAACCACTTTTTTAGTATGCAAATCTTACAAAAAACCGCTGTGTTTTTAGGGTTATTGTTGGCCAGCCACTGGGCTTGTGGGCAAATCCTTAAAAACAACGAACTCAAGTTGCCCCTCAACGAAGAGGCCACCCACTACATCAAGTTTACCTTTGCCAACCAGGTCTGGCTGCGTTACAACGAGAGTAATCTTTCGGCACCCCCCAAGCCCAAACCTTCGACATTGGCTTGCGTCGAACACGCTTCCAACTGATGGCGCAACTCACCGACCGCATTTTTTTCTATGCGCAGTTTGGGTTGAACAATTTCAACTACCTCTCGCCGCGCAAGTTTGCGGCCTTTTTCCACGATGCCACCGTCGAATATGCGTTTGTACCCAAGCACCTCAGCCTTGGCGCAGGGCTGAGTGGGTGGAGCGGCCCATCGCGGTTTTCGGCACCGGCCATCGGCACCATTATGGGCTTGGATGCGCCCATTTTCGAGCAGGCCACCAACGACATCAACGACCAGTTTTTGCGCAAACTCAGTGTGTATGCCAAGGGCAAATTGGGCAAATTAGACTATCGTTTGGCGCTTTCGCATCCGTTTATGATCGACCCATCGCTGTTTACCATCACCAACAACACCTTGCCCATCCCTACATTAGGGCAAATTGGCGCTGACAACATTGCCACCTTTGCGCTGTTGCCCCCCGAGCTGCAAATGCAAGGCTATTTGATGTGGCAGTTTTGGGATCAAGAAGCCAATTTGATTCCCTACAATGCGGGTACTTATTTGGGAACAAAGCGTGTTTTCAACGTAGGAGCAGGGTTTGTACACCAGCCCAACGCGATGTGGTATCGAACCAATAACGGAGTGGATACCGTGAAAACGGCTATGACTTTGTTTGCCGCCGATGTGTTTTACGATGCCCCCCTCAACCAAGCCACTGGATCGGCCATTTCAGCCTATGTGGCCTATTTCAACAATGATTTTGGCCCTAACTATGTGCGCAACTTGGGCATTATGAATCCGGCCAACGGCACCAATGCGCAGCGTTCGTTCAACGGGGCTGGCAATGCCTATCCTATCGAGGGCACGGGTCAAATTTTGTATGGGCAGGTGGGCTACAAGTTTAAAAACGATTTATTGGGCAAATCGGGTACTTTGATGCCGTATGCCAGTTTGCAGTATGCAATGTATCAGCGTTTCAAAGCTCCGATGGCGCTCTGGGATGTAGGCGTGAACTGGCTTATCAAGGGGCATAACTCCAAAATAACGCTCAATTTCCAAAGCAGGCCGGTGTTCAACCCCAATGCGCAGGGCGATTTGGTGGTGGGCGATAGGCGCGGCGCTTGGATGCTACAATACCAAATATTTTTCTGATGGGTTAGGGCTTGGGCGACACCACCCTTTCAAAATTAGCGGGGTCGGTGTTGCCTTCTGTATTGAACACCAACACACGGCTTTGTGGGTTGAGGCCAAGCCATTGGTGGGCTTCGGCCAAGTGGGGGGCTTGGCTTAGTGCCAGCAGTCCGGCCAAACCGGCAGCGCCCGATTCGCCAGCCACAAGGCTGGGCGTTTGGTGGTAGAGTTGGCGCATCGCCTCCAGCGCCCAATCGTCCGAAATAGCCAGCAACCCGTCGGCACCATCGCTGATTAGCTCCCAAGCCAAGGTAGAAGGCGTGGGGCAATTCAGCCCGGCCATTTGGGTCTGGCCCGATTGTGTGCTGCTGGTAAGTTGGCCTTGTTTGGCCGAGGCAAGCAAGCCATCGGCTTCGCTCGATTGCACCACCACGATTTTGGGTCGATTATCGCCATAGCGCTGAAAATAGTACAAAATGGCCGCTGCCGCCCAACTGCCTACGCCGGCTTGTAGCAAAACCAGGTCGATTGTGGGCTTCCCGACAGGGTGGAGGGTGTTTTCAAGTTCTTTGAAATGGGTGCAGTAGCCTTGCATAATCCAAGTGGGGATTTGGGCGTAGCCTTCCCACGCGGTGTCTTGTATCAAGTGCCAACCGTTGGTCTGGGCAGCTTGTTGGGCGGTTTGTACGGCCAAGTCATAATCGCCGGCCACCACACTCTCTTTAGCCCCTTGTGCAGCAATGTTATCGATGCGGGCTTGGACGGTTTGCTGCGGCACAAACACCACCGCTCGATGTCCCAAAATGCGGGCAGCCCAAGCTACAGCCCTGCCGTGGTTGCCATCGGTGGCGGTGCAAAAAGTTACTTGGCCGGTAGTGGGGTTTTGGGTTAGCCATTGGTGCAGGGCATACGAAGCGCCCAAGCTTTTAAATGCCTGAATACCAAAGCGTTGTGCTTCGTCTTTCAAGTAAATTTGCGAAACGCCCAAGCGTATCGCCCAGCTTTGCAGCGAATGCAGCGGCGAAGCTTTATAGGCGGGCAAGGTTTGATGGAAAGCTAAGCTTTGTTCACCGGTAAATGAACTGGCATAGGGAAAGCGAGCCAAGAAATCGTCGGCACGCAGGGTTGTGTTGGCTATGAAGGCATCCATTGGGAAGAGGAGGGAGGGTTAATCCCACACTTTTTTGTTAAAAATAATGTATCCAAAATTGAGCAAGAACGTTACCGAATCAGTGGGGTTGTCATAGTAGTTGACGTGGGCGCTAAGCGGGCCTAAGCGGGTATGAAACACCAAAGCGGTCAATCCGGCCAACCGAGGCGGGTCGAAACTTTCGAGCACTTTGATACTGTTTTGGTTTGGAGTTTCGCGCAAGGGTTCAAACGCATTGAACAAATAGGCTTCGAAACGCAATTCGAGGTTTTTGCTAAAATGGAAAATCGCACGCCCCCCGGCAGCGATGTAGGCGTAGTTGCGGAAGTTTTTCAGGAACAACGTGCGGCTATCGACCATTGGGTTGAAAGCCGGCGCCATAATCAAAGCCGAAACATAGTTGCGAAAAAGCGGCTGGGTTGAGTTGACAGCTTCCAGCATCAGCCCC
>DMHB01000054.1 GCA_003449595.1 Microscillaceae bacterium
GTAGAAGAAGTGTTTGAAAAATTAGACACCGGTTACTATGATTGGATGATGAAGGGCGATTTTCCGCTCGACACCAAACGCCGCCTTACTGAAATCAAACTGAGCAAATCGGGACTAAAGAAATAAAACTACGATGGCTTATCGGCTTATTTTAGCGTCTCAATCGCCACGGCGACAAGCTTTGTTACGTGAAATGGGGTTGGTTTTCACAGCCCAAGGAGCTAATATTCAAGAAGATTTTCCCGATACCCTGCCGGCGCAAGAAGTACCTGTTTTTTTGGCTCAGGCCAAAGCTACCGCGATGCAATCGGGGCTAACCGAGCAAGATTTACTTATTACAGCCGACACGATCGTCGTTTTAGGAAACCAAATTATCAACAAGCCACTCAATAAACCCGATGCAGTGGCGATGTTGCAACGCTTATCGGGCAAACCGCACCTTGTTTATACAGGTGTTTGCTTGCAGGGCTTGGGCAAATCTGAAACTTTTGTAGAAAAAACTACAGTATATTTTCGCCCTTTAACCACTGCACAAATACAACATTATGTGGATGTGTATGCACCTTTAGACAAAGCTGGCGCTTATGGCATCCAAGATTGGATTGGATTAATAGGCGTAGAGCGCATTGAAGGTTGTTTTTACAATGTAATGGGTTTGCCTACCTCTCGACTCTATGCGGAACTTGAAAAGGCGGGATGGCTCAAGTTGGTCAAAAGTTGACACATAATCGTTTCAAAAATCAACTCATAGGTTGCACTTTTCTGATTGTCTGATTGTTTGATTGGAGTAACCCTTCATTACTCTCTTTTTTATCCAATGCAAACAACAACACAGTACCTGCAATCATTTTTAGATACTTTGAAAGATTTTTCGAGCAAAGTATCTGCCGAGTTTTTGACTAAAGATTCAAACTTTTTTGGTAAAGAGCTAAAAGAAGCCGAAGTAAAAGATCACTGTTTGAAAGTAGGCGACAAAATCCCCTTTTTTCGACTTCATAACCACCAAAATCAGCTGTTGTTTAGCGATGAATTATTGGATAAGCGGTGGCTTGTATTGGTATTTTACCGAGGGGCTTGGTGTCCGTTTTGCAATCTCTACCTCAACTACCTGCAAAAAAGCTTAACCCAAATCGAGAACGTGCCAGCACACTTAGTGGCCATCTCCCCACAAACCCCCGATAATTCGGCCAAAATCAAGAAAGACAATAACCTGACTTTCGATGTATTAAGCGATTTAGGGTCGGAAGTAGCCAAACAATTTCGGCTTGTTTTTACCGTTCCCGAATACCTCAACGATGTGTATATGCGCAATGGTGTGGATATACAATACTTCAACGGCCAAGGCAAACTCGAACTGCCTATGCCTGCTACTTACATCATCGACAAGCAAGGCATCATTTGCTATGCGTATGTAGAGTATGACTACACCCGCCGGATGGACCCCAAAGAAATTATCCAATTCATTACCGAATATAAATAACCAAAAATGACTCCCGAAGAAACACCCTTTGAAAGGGAAATAAGCGAAAAGTCAAAAAATTACCCACAAGGTGTTAGCACTGATTTCAAAGCATTGAACGATCAGTTTTTCAGCCGAGAACTAAAGGACACAGACATCAAAGATCATTGTCTGAAACAAGGGCAGCCAATGCCTCACTTTCAGTTGTTAGATATACACAACCAGCCCGTTACATCGCAAGCGCTGCTTAGCAAGCAATGGCTAATCCTTGTTTTTTATCGGGGGGCTTGGTGTCCGTTTTGCAATATTTACCTCAAACATTTGCAAAACCGCCTAAGCGCTTTCAACCAAGTGCCTGCGCGTTTGGTGGCTATTTCTCCGCAAACCCCTGACAGCACCCAAGAAGTCATTCAAAAAAACCAATTAACTTTTGATGTTTTGAGTGATGTAGGCTCGGAAGTTGCCAAGCAGTTTGGTTTGGTTTTTACAGTGCCAGAGTATTTGAATGAGCTTTACCAGCGCAACGGCATTGATTTTCAGTATTTTAACGGGTCAGGCAAAATACAGCTACCTACCCCAGCTACCTATATCATCGACCAACAAGGCATTATCCGCTATGCGTATGTTGAGTATGATTACACCCGCCGGATGGACCCTAAAGATGTGTTGCAGTTTATCACTTCGCAAGCTTAAAAAAAGACGGAATGTTTCGGTTGTAAACATTCCGTTGTTGTTTAGATGCTGGCCACTTCTTCGATGGTAATCTTCTCGATGACATCGCCTTGCTGAATCAGATCAATCACTTGCAGGCCTTCATAGACCTTGCCGAAACAAGTATGGTTGCGGTCTAAGTGCTTCGTATTGTGGCGATTATGGCAAATAAAAAACTGCGAGCCACCGGTATTTCTGCCTGCGTGTGCCATCGAAAGCACCCCTTTGTCGTGGTACTGGTTTTCGCCGGTTAGTTCACAGTCAATAGTATAACCTGGCCCGCCCGAGCCGGTGCCTTTAGGGCAACCTCCTTGAATAACAAAATTGGGGATCACTCTATGGAAGGTGAGTCCGTCATAGTAGCCTTTTTGAGAAAGGTCGATGAAATTTTGAACTGTCTTGGGGGCATCTTGTTCGTAAAACTGCACTTTCATAGTGCCTTTAGAAGTTTGAATGATGGCTATTTTCATAGATAATATGGAATTAGAGAATCAATGAGGCGAATTTGGGGCTATTTTTCTATAAATAAAAATGAGCGCCTGTTTAGTAGCCAATTCAGGGCAATCGTTTATTTTTGTTGCATTCACACTTTATAACACTAAACTTTCCTAAAAAATCATGCAATTTGATGAGTACATAAAACACGATGCGTTGGGCTTGGCCGCACTGATTCGTGAAAAACAAGTTTCGGCACAAGAGGTGCTCGAAGCAGCAATGGCACGCTTAGAGGCTGTCAATCCGCAAATCAACGCCGTTATTCATAAAATGTATGACGAAGCCAAAGCGATGCTAAGCCAGTATGATCCGCAAGCACCCTTTGCGGGAGTTCCTTTTTTGCTGAAAGATTTGGGCATACATATCAAAGGACAGCCTTTGCTCACCGGATGCCGTGGGTATAAAGGTTTTGTTTCTTCGGAAGACAGCGAAATTGTAGCCCGATACCGAAAAGCAGGCTTACTTTTCGTAGGCAGAACCAATGTACCTGAGTTTGGACTTACTCCCTTTACCGAGCCGCAACTATTTGGCCCAACCAAAAACCCTTGGAATTTATTGCACTCGCCGGGAGGCTCCAGCGGCGGTTCGGCGGCAGCCGTGGCAGCAGGCATCGTGCCGATGGCTACGGCCAGCGACGGTGGTGGGTCAATCAGAATACCGGCAGCTTGTTGTGGCTTGTTTGGGCTAAAAACCTCGCGTGGGCGAACCCCAATGGGGCAACGCTGGGGCGAAATGTGGTCGGGAGCGGTAGTAGAACACGTGGTTTCGCGATCGGTGCGCGACAGTGCTGCCATTTTAGATGCCATTCAAGGAGAAACCTTAGGCGCGCCTTATCGCATACAAGATCCTGTAAAGCCCTATTTGCAGGAAATAATGCAAACTCCAGAAAAGCTAACCATTGGTTACAGTGTTGCCCATCCTTTTGGGCTGCCGGTACACAACGACTGCCAAAAAGCTGTTTTACACACCGTTAAGTTACTCCAAGACTTGGGTCATCAAGTCGAAATGTGTGAATTGCCTTACCAGGCCGAAGATTTCAAATTTACGTTCTTGACGATGATTTTAGGCGAAACCGCTGCCGATTTGAAAGAATTGGGCGATTTTCTTGGCAGAAGACCCAAACGCAGTGATGTAGAATTGAATACTTGGCTTTTGGCCGAATTGGGCAAGGCTTATACAGCCCAAGAATTTGCCTACGCCAAACGCCGATGGAATGATATTTCGAGACGCTGTGGCGTGTTTCATCAAAAATATGACTTGTTGCTTACGCCAACGCTGGCACTTCCGCCCATTCGGATTGGACAATTGCAAAACACCGTCTCCGAAAATACGATGCTCAACCTGATTGGCACTCTGGGCATCACCAAATGGCTGAAAGGTGGGAAAGTAATTGATCAATTGGCAGAAAAGACCTTTGGCTACATTCCGTTTACACCCGCAGCCAACCTAACCGGACAACCCTCGGCCTCCTTACCTTTGTATTGGAACCAAGATCAGTTGCCTATTGGGGTACAATTTACCGCAGCCCTCAATCGGGAAGACATTATTTTTAGGCTTTCTGCTCAATTGGAACAGGCGCAGCCTTGGTTCCACAAGCGCCCCGCTTTATAACAAAAGCTGTCTTTTCAAAACATTAAGAGGCTGTCCGAAAAGTATT
>DMHB01000055.1 GCA_003449595.1 Microscillaceae bacterium
TTGTAACGCAGGGGGTTGTGTGGCGACCGGCCAACCTGGCAACCCTTGCCCCAGTGGCAATTGTACCAGCACAGGCTGGTTAGTGCCCGGCACCTTAACAGCACTGCCCATCACGATGGCAAGTTTTACGGCCAAAGTGGTTGAAAGTAATAAAGTGCAGTTAGATTGGGTAACCTTAATCGAAGAAGATGTGGAAAGATTCGTTATTGTCAAAACCCGAGACTTCAAAAACCTTTTCCAAGTAGGGCAAGTAACGACAACAGGCAATAGCAACCAGCGCAAAAGCTACCAGATGATGGACAACTCGGCTTGGAATGGAACAAGTTATTATTTGGTGCAAACCATCGAAAAAGATGGTAGCGTAACCTCTTCTAACTGGATAAGTGTCGAGTTGAATAATCCACAAATCACCATGACGGTGTTCCCCAATCCGGCAACGGAGGAAATAAGAATCAATTTGAGTCAAAACAACGGCGCTGATAAATTTATCTATCTATTCGATGCCAACGGGCAAATGGTTTGGCAAGAGCAATTTCGGCAGAGCGATGGGTATGTATTGAGGCGTAATGGGCTGCCCAACGGGGTTTATATTTTACGCTTGGTAATCGATATGGATATTATCACGCAGAAGATAGTGTTCAACTAAACACAAATCACTTCAAAATAACTTTTTGTGTTTGCTTAATAATGAACAGCCTGTCCGATTATGGACAGGCTTTATTGTTGGTATGGGCTTGCGTTCAAATTAATATGCTAATGCTCAAGTATTTAAGTATTCGGGTATTAAATTTGTCTATTCAAAACTAACTAATGACAGCGTACAAAAAACTATGCTAAAGAGCTATTTAATTACGGCTATCCGCAATATTTGGAGGAACAAACTATACTCAGGCATCAACCTCGTAGGGCTTTCTATGGGTGTGGCCACTGCCATCTTGCTGCTGCTGTATCTTTTCAATGAGTACAGTTTTGACAAGTTTCAATCAAAAGCCGATCGCATTTACAGGGTAGTGGCCGATTTTAAAACCCCTACCAACACCACCGATCACTATGCGGCCATTGCTTATCCGCAAGCCAAATTTTTGCAAAATGATTTTAAAAAAGAAATAGAAGCCATAACAAGGCTGTTTCGCTACTACTCGCAAAGTTATTTGCGCCTCGACCCACAAAGCGACAATGTAGTATTTGAAAGAATTATTTTTACGGAAGCTTCCATTGTCGATATTTTTGATTTCAAACCCATTGCGGGCGATTTAAAGGCCAGTTTGCAAGACACCAACGCCATAGCACTCGACCGAAGTACTGCTATGAAACTATTTGGCACCGTACAAATAGTAGGCAAAACTGTCAACTGGAACGACCGCAAAGATTTCACCGTGAAAGCCGTGTTCGAAGATTATCCCGAGCAGTCGCACTTTACACCGCGCATTTTGGGAGCTTTGGATTATATGATTCAAGGCGAACTGAATGGCTTGGGGCAAAGCTGGTGGGGCATCGGCTTCTATACCTACATTCTTGTCAGGCCACAGACCGACATCGCACAGATGGAAAAGTCTATTTACAGGTTTCACGAAAAATATATCAAGCAAGAAGAAGAGCTAAGTAACTATAAGCAGTATTTCTTTCTGCAACCCCTTACTTCTATCTATCTACAATCTAACCGCACCCCCGAGTTGAAAGGAAATAGTGGGGTAAAATATTTGTATGGCATCGCAGCCGTAGGGTTTTTCATTTTATTGTTGGCCTCTATCAACTATGTCAATTTGGCCACCGCCCGCTCGATGCAACGCGCCCGAGAGGTAGGCATCCGCAAATTAGTGGGCAGCAACAAGGCTCAATTGGTTTTACAATTTTATTTAGAGTCTTCCCTCTTAGTATTGCTTGCTTTTGTGCTGGCACTTTTGATCATTGAAAACGCTCTTTCGACATTCAATTGGCTGATAGACAAGCAGTTGAAGCTAAGCCAACTCTTGCAACCGGAAATGTTGACTTTGCTGGTTTCCACTTTTGTATTGGTAACCTTGATGGCAGGTTTGTATCCAGCTTTTTTTATAGCCGGATTTCAGCCAGTTGCGGTAGTAAAAGGTCGGTTCATACGGGGCACCAAAGGCACGGCCATACGGAAAGCCTTGGTTGTTTTTCAGTTTTCAATTTCCATTGTATTGGTGGTTTGCACATTGATTATCAACAGTCAGACGACCTTTATGCGCAAAAAAGATTTGGGTTTTGAGCAAGATAGAATTTTACTGTTATACCCCGGAAACTTAGCCGACACCACCGAGTTAGACAAACAAGAAGCTTTACGCACTGCGTTAGTACAACACCCGATGGTGGAAAGGGTGTCGTTCTCGCTGGGTGTGCCGGGCAGAGGCTTTGCCACCAGTGTTTTTCAACGGTTAGATCCCAAAACCAAAGACACTCTTTGGAACGATATGTCTTATGTCAATGCCGATGAAGATTATGCCGCTATTTACCAGCTAAAATTCATTGCCGGCCAAAACTTTACCCCCGCTATGCGGAAAAATCGAAACTACGGTTTTATTCTCAACGAAGCTGCTGTCGCTAAATTTGGTTGGAAATCGCCCCAAGAAGCCATAGGTCAGATCATTTGGCTTGACCCCAGCCACAAAGGAGAAATCATAGGCGTATTCAAAAACTACCACTTCCAATCACTCAAATTTCCTATCCGCCCCCTGGTGATTACTTTAGAGAGTTGGGGAAAGGGTTTCATTTCTGTATTGGTAAAAAAAGACACCGATCCACGAGTTGCAGGAAAAGCCTTGAAACAGGTTTGGGACAAATTCCAAATCAAACGCCCTTATGAATTTCACAACGTAACTTATGGATTGAACAACCAATATGCCGAAGAAGACCGCTTGGTGAGGTTGATCAACACCCTTTCTATTTTGGCAATATTCATTGCCTTTCTGGGTTTGTTTGGCTTGGCTTCGTTTACCGTAGCCCAACGCACCAAAGAAATTGGCATTCGCAAAGTATTAGGGGCTTCCTTAGGGCAAGTACTATCGCTTATTGCCCGCGATTTTATGCGCTTGGTAATTGTGGCTTGTATAGTAGCACTGCCCATTGCTTATACTTTGATGCAAGAATGGCTACAAAATTTTGCCTACCGCATCGTGTTGATACAACATTGGTATATTTTTTTGATAGGACTGCTGTTGGCTATGTTGGTAGCCTTGGCTGCGGTTAGTTTTCACGCCATCAGGGCGGCAAGGCTCAACCCGGTCGATATATTAAAAGATGAGTAAAAACAAGAATCCCTTCTCTATTCGCAAGAAAGAGAAGGGATTGATTCAAATTATAGCCTTTCAAAAGGCTGTCGTCATTAAGCTTCGCCGCGCACTTTGCCGATGGCTTGGTCGATGAAATAAAGTCCTTGTCCTTCTTCACCAATGATGTCGAACAATTCAAGCACACGACGCGCTACGGTTTCTTCTTCGCGCTGTTCTGCTACGAACCAATCCATAAACTTGTCGGTGCCATAATCGCGTACTTTGCGAGCAACATCCACAATGCGGTAAATGGCGTGGGTTACGCTAATTTCCTGCTCTAAAGCTGTCTCAAATATTTCGCGCAAAGTAGCATAATCGTGCTGCACGTGGCTCACTTCCGGAGAAATTGCTTTGCCGCCCATTTCGGCTACATACTTGAATATTTTGAGCATGTGTTGGCGCTCTTCTTCGGCTTGCAAATAGAAAAACTCAGCACTGTGCTTGTATCCTTTTTCTTCGCACCAAGAAGCCATCGCCAAATATTTAGAAGAGGAGTTAGCCTCCATACGAATTTGCTCATTCAAAATTTTTTCAACTTCCTCAGTCAACGAGGTTTTTAGTCTAACTAAATCTTTCATTTTTTTACAATTGGATTTAAGATGATTTCTATATTTGTTTGTCTAAATAACATTCCAAAGTTAGAAAAAGGTTTCTTGTCTGATTAAAATTATGTTAATATATAATCAGTCTAAAAACAATTAAACCTCGCAACCTCTTTTTTATTAGACAATCCGTATTAATTT
>DMHB01000349.1 GCA_003449595.1 Microscillaceae bacterium
CAAGCGCAATCCGATAAAATAACCTTGGTGATACACGGCGGCGCAGGCACTATCCGCAAAGAAAATATGACCGATGCGATGGAGCAAGCCTACCACGCCAAATTGAAAGAAGCCTTAGAGGCAGGTTATCAAGTACTTAGGCAAGGAGGAAGCAGTTTGGATGCCGTAGTAGTAACCATCCAAATTCTGGAAGATTCGCCTTTGTTTAATGCAGGCAAAGGAGCTGTGTTTACAGCGGCAGGTAGAAACGAGCTCGATGCGGCGATAATGGATGGGGCTTCTCGCAAAGCGGGCGCTGTGGCAGGCATTACCACCGTAAAAAACCCTATCAAAGCAGCGCGGGCAGTTATGGACAACAGTCCACACGTAATGATGATTGGCCCAGGGGCAGAAGAATTTGCCCAAACACAAGGCTTAGAAATAGTAGATCCGGCTTACTTTTACACAGAAGATCGCTTCAAGCAATTAGAAAAAATAAAACAGCGCGAAGCCAACCAAGGCAAAGATGGCGGATGGCTGCCTTTGGTAGGACAAGAGAAGTTTGGAACCGTGGGTGCGGTGGCTTTGGATCAGTTTGGCAATTTGGCGGCTGGCACTTCGACCGGCGGGATGACCAACAAAAAATTTGGCCGCGTAGGCGATGCCCCCATCATCGGAGCGGGAACCTATGCCGATAACCAAACGTGTGCCGTATCGGCTACCGGGCACGGAGAGTATTTCATTCGGGCGGTAGTGGGCTACGATGTGGCCGCTTTGATGGCTTATAAGCAGCTAAGTGTGCAAGCTGCCGCTGAGGAAGTTGTAATGAAAAAATTGGTCGAAATGGGCGGAGAAGGCGGGATTATTGCTTTAGACAAAAATGGCAACTTTGCGATGCCTTTCAATTCGGCAGGGATGTACAGAGGCTTTATCCGCGCCGACGGAGTAGCCGAAACCGCCATATTCAAATAAAACGGAATTTTTTATTTAAAATCGCTTAAGATGCAGATTAGATACTTTTTTTTGTGTTTTCAATTGTGGATCGCCTGCGGGTTGTCGTTGCAAGCTCAAAACGAAAAATTGGTCAATACCAAAATGAGTTATGGGGGTATTACCATTGGCATACCGCCCAGTTTCCAATTGATGGATGACGAAGACTACCAACGCAAATACGTAGCCTACCTCAGCCCAATTGCCAAATATACCAGTAGCGATGCCACCGCCGATCTGATTGTAAATGTAAGTGTAAACAGGGCCTTGGAGCCGATAGACGATGATTTAAAAGTAATGAAAAAAGATGCCCCCATCGAAAATTATGAGATAATGGCATCGATATACAAAACCACCATTCTGAACAGCCACAACCAGGTAGAATTTTTGCAAGAAGGCATTCAGACCATCAACAAACGGCGCTATATTGTATTTGAATTTGTAGGATCAGTGAAAGACTTGAATAGCCAAGGCGAATATTACGGGGGTAGCAGCCTAAGCCAATATTATTATTTGCAGTATGCGCTGAAAGGAGGCGAAGTATTTATCTTTAACTTTACTTGCAAAGCGGCTGATATGAACCGTTGGCAAGAGGTCGCTAAACAAATTATGAATCAAATCAAGATCGATTGATCTGCTAACAATTATGCGTGCTTGTTTGAATAAAATAGTATGTTTTCTGCTGCTCAGTTTTGCATTGGTGCAAGGTTGGGCACAAGAAGCGAACTTGGATAGCCTCCACAAAGCACTTGCAAAAGCCGGTGTGGACAGCACACGCATAGATTTGTTGAACGAAATCAGCTGGCAGTTTCGCAATGCCCGCCCCGATAGCGCGCTGATATACGCCAAGCGTGCTTTGCAAAGCGCTGAACAAGCTAAATATGTCAAAGGGCAAATCGTAGGAATGAACTATATTGGGGTGGCTTACCGCAACCAAGGCGATTATTCTACCGCTTCCGAATATTATTTCAAAGCCTTGCGCTTGGCCGAGTTGTCGAAAAATTATGAACAAATAGGCTACTCGCAAATCAATATCGGTAACATATATCTTTACCAAAAAAACTACACCGAGGCGCTTAACTTTTTTTATGCCGCCTTAAAAGTAGCCGACAAAACCCAAGACATCAAAATGCAAGCCTATGTCTATCTGAACATAGGAAGGGCGTATCGGGCGAAAGAAGAATTTGAAAAAGCCATCGAGTATTATCTAAAAACCCTCAAGCTGCGCGAAAGGCTGAATGACAAACCCGGCATTGCTACCTCCTTGGCCGATATTGGCGAGGTATATCGGTTGCAGAAAAATTATCCAAAGGCCATCGAATATTTTGAGCAGGCTTTGGTCAACTTTGAAGCACTCAAAAACCAGGGTGGAATTGCCTATAACCTGAATAGCTTGGCGCTGATTTACAAGCAACAAGGCGATTTTGGCAAGGCAATGGAACAGGCACAGAAAAGCTTAAAAATTGCAGAGCAGTTCAAACTCAAAAATGACATCAGGCGTGCTTCATTGACCATTTCACAAATTTTTGAGCAACAACGCAACTTCGAGCAAGCCTTTTTGTATTTCAAGCGATTTTATACGGTCAATGATAGCCTATTCAATGAGGAAAGCAACCGGAAAATATTGCAACTCAACTCCTTGTATGAATCTGAAAAAAAACAAGCACAAATCGACCTGCTTACCAAAGATCGCAAACTGAAAGAAGTAGAAATTAGGCGTAGTAATACACTTATTTACGGATTAGCAGCCAGCATTTTGCTGGGGGTTGGTTTGGTAGTGGTATTAGTCAGAAGCAACCGGCTAAAGCAACGAACTAATGTATTGCTGAAATCTCAGAAGAAAGAAATCGAAATTCAGAACCAACAACTGAATGCCCAAAATATTCAAATAGAACAAAAAAGCAATGCGTTACAAGAAGCGTACAAAGAAATTCAGGATAAGAACCAAGATGTACTCGATAGCTTAAATTACGCCAAAAGCATTCAGAATGCTATCCTGCAAACGCCCAAAACACTTGAAAAGCTGTTTCCTGAGAGCTTTGTCTTCATCAAACCTCGCGACATTGTAAGCGGCGACTTCTTTTGGATCTGCGATTTGCCCCAAGTGCGGGTTTTGGCTGCTGCCGATTGCACCGGCCATGGCATCCCCGGGGCTTTTATGAGCTTGATTACCAATGATTTACTCGACCAAATCATCTTGATCAAAGGAATACAAGCACCTGATGTAATCCTCCAAAATTTACGTAAAGGGATTATTAAAGCATTGCGGCAAAATGAAAACCAAAATCAAGATGGGGTTGATATTACGGTTTGTGTGATACACAAAGACCCGCTGCAAGAAGGCAAATATACCCACATCGAATTGGCAGGTACTTCACTGCCTTTTGTATATTTTCAGCAAAGCGAAATACAAGTCATCAAACCTGCCATTTCACCCATTGGAGGGCTTCACACCGAAAAAAATAGAGACTTTGTAAAATACAATATTCCCATCGAGCAGCCTACCACTTTTTATTTGTATTCGGATGGCTACCAAGATCAATTCGGAGGAGATAATAAGAAAAAACTATCAGCCAAAAGCTTTCGCGAATTATTGAGTGCTATGCACCACCGCCCGCTGCAAGAACAACGCGATATTTTGGAGCACCGGCTCAAAACTTGGATGCAAGACCAAAAACAAGTTGATGATATTTTGGTGGTTGGGGTAAGACTAAACGCTGTGTGATGAATTTACACCATTGTTGGGTACAAGTTCTTTTAAAAGTGTATCTTTGCTGCATAAGCAATCGATTCATTTGCATCGCCAAATTTTCTGTGAATGGATAATCTACAATATAGTCCTACATCCAAAACACCCTCTGTTAATTTCAACGCTACAGCCGGTATCCTTGAAATTAAAGGCAATTCCATTCCGGAAGACGCTTTCTCTTTCTATGATCCTGTCATCAATTGGGTGCGGCGTTATGTCGCAGAATTTCCACCGGCTAAAACCGTTTTTGTTTTCAAAATGAGCTATTTCAACACCAGTAGTTCTAACTGCTTTATGAATATGCTCAAGATTTTGAAAAACACGCTCCCCGCCGCCAGTACCTTCGAGGTAAAATGGTATTTTGAAGAAGATGACGAAGATATGCAAGACTCGGGCGAATACTACGCAGCAGTATTAGGAATGCCTTTTAGTTTTTATCCGGTAGATTCTCTTTAAACTTATTCCCCGGCAGGTTGTCTATTCTGAAGAAAGTATTTTCTCTAAAAACCCCTGCTTATGTCTAAGTCTGCCCCCCTCATACGTCATTTGTACCAACGTGCCGGTTTTGGGCTTGACATCCAAACGATGGCTCAGATCGAAAAAATACCCCTCAAAAAGGCACTCCAACAACTTTTTGAACAATCCGAGCCACCCCCAGATCCCTTGATAGTGCTCGAAAAGCCCTTGCTTGACCCCGATAAATTACAAGCAATGAGCAAAGAAGAGCGAAGGACTACTGCGCAACAATTGCGGAAGCAAAACCGCGAAGCTATCAAACAACTCAACCTGGCTTGGCTCAGGCAAATGGCCACCGGAAAAGCTGTGTTGCGCGAGAAAATGGCTTTGTTTTGGCACGGGCACTTTGCTACGCAGCACAAAAGTGCTTTTATGGCGCAATTGCAACTTCAAACCATCCGTCGGTATGCGTTAGGTTCTTTCCGCGATTTGCTGCTGGCCATTGCACAAGATCCGGCAATGCTTCTTTTCCTCAATAACCAACAAAACAGAAAGCAAAAGCCCAACGAAAATTTTGCCCGCGAGCTGATGGAATTATTCACCCTCGGGCGAGGCCATTATACCGAACAAGACATTCGGGAGGCTGCTCGGGCGTTTACCGGCTGGGGCGTAGAGGCCGAAGATGGGGAAACTTCGTTCGTATTTCGAGAAAAGCAACACGATTTTGACTCCAAAATATTCTTTGGGCAAGAAGGGAACTGGGGCGGCGAAGATATTTTGAATATGATTTTAGCCCGACCCGAAACGGCACTATTCATTGTGCGTAAAATTTACCGATACTTGGTGAATGACACGCCCAATGAAACCATTGTGAAGGCATTGGCAGAAAAATTTTACCAAACCGATTACGATATAACAACCCTGTTAAAAGCCATTTTTGAAGCCGAATGGTTTTACCAGCCGCAGCATTTTGCCAGCCAAATAAAAAGCCCGGTAGAGGTGTTAATTGGCTTGCAAAATCATCTTGGGCTTAGCTTTATACAAGAGGAAGGGCAACTATTTGTTCAAAAAGTGCTGGGGCAAATGCTCTTAAACCCACCTAATGTGGCAGGTTGGCCGGGCGGGAAGAACTGGATCGATAGTTCAACTTTGTTGTTTAGGTTAAAACTACCGAGCATACTTTTCAAAGCCGAAGCTATCGAAATAGAAGCCAAAGAAGATGGCGATGTGGATACCAAAAACCTTGGCAACGATAAGTTGGATAAGTTTTCTTGCCAAATCGCCTGGGAAGACTTGGCCGCTATGCTGGAAAAAGAGAAAACTCCAGCCCAAAAACAATCCAAATTGCAGTTTTATTTATTGGGCACTAACACGCCCCTGCCGCCCGATTACTTAGCGGTTTCTGCTGGAAACGAAGACGATCCCCTTGCTTGGCTCAAGTCCACGGCGCTTGCTTTGTGCAGTTTGCCTGAATATCAGATGAGTTGAAAGAGATGGCTTAATTTTCTTTTAACAAAGCATTGATGAAGGTATTAAATTCTTCGACAAATTGGTCATAATAAATACCGGTTCCCGGGCCATTGAATCCGGTGTGAATGCGGCGTACTTGGCCTTTTTTATCAATGAAAATGGTCGTCGGAAAAGCCAATACTTTATTGAGCATAGGCAGGGTTTTGGAGGCTTCTTCTTTGTCGCGGGTGCCGGCAATCAAGCAAGCATACTCAATTTGGAAACGATCCACTACTTTTTGTACCCTTGGAGCAGCTTTCTCGAACTCGGGACTTTGCTCATAAGCCAAGCCAATGACTTCTACCCCACGCGCTTTGTTTTTGGCATACCAAGGGGCTAAAAAAGCGGTTTCGTCCATACAATTGGGACACCAACTTCCCATAATTTGAACTACAACCACTTTGCCTTTGTAGCGCTCGTCGGTGAGTGAAACAAGCTGTTTTTTCAGATCAGGAAATGAGAAAGCAAGCTTGTCGAATCCTTTTTTCAAAAAAGTAAGGCTATCAGCATTGGGCAAAGCCGCTTGCTGGTTGCGTTGTGCTGTCCAAGTTTCATACCCGTTTTTACCTGACCAAAATTCGCCTTCGAGCGAATCGTCATGCTTGGCTTTGGCTTTGAACAAAAAGGCGTGGCTACCGTCAAATGCCGATAAAAGTATTTCCTTGCCTTGTACCACCCCTTCCAAGTAGCGGTAGTCGCCGGTGGTGGTTAAAAAAGTACCGGTTACTTTGTTGCCGGTTTGCTTGAAAACACCAACAGCCGGATAGGTATCTTTCCCGTCTTTACTTTGAAAATTGACCGACCACTTACCCGAAACCTGGGCTGTAGCCTTGCTATCGGCCTCTACAGCAGCGCTAAACCGCGCCGATGCCGACTTTTCGCCTGTAAATGCCACTTCGTAAGGTTTGTTCAACCCATAACGCACCCATTTGCCTTCTAAGCGGTTGTTTTTGACTTTTGCTAACAAGGCTGCATCAAAGATATGGAGTGGAATAAGGAGGCTGTCGTCTTTCAGGGTAATATTTTCTAATAAAATCTTTTCGTCCGCATTGATCAAGTAGCCAATGTACTTCTGAGGGGCTTTTTCCTCGATGGAAAGCATAAAAGGGAGTTGCTGCCCTTGTAGCGACAATACGATACGCCAAGTTCCACTTATTTTGGTGTTAGATGAACCATTCCGGCAGCTTTGCCCTACGAATCCCATCAGGCAAATAGCAAAAGAGAGTTTGAGAAACCAATTCATTAGAAATTCAATAAAAAATACTAAGTTTGGATAAGTTGCAAAACTACAAGTTTTTATTGGTTTCATATTTCTCTCCTACCCCTCTATTCAACGATGGACACTATACGCCACAACTGGACTTTGCAGGAAATTGGTGAAATCTACCATACCCCTATTTTTGACCTTATTTACCGCGCTGCTACCATACACCGTGCTTTTCAAGATCCCCACGAGGTGCAAGTTTGCACACTTTTGTCTATCAAGACCGGCGGGTGTCCCGAAGATTGCGCCTATTGTTCGCAGTCGGTCAAATACAATACAGGGGTGGAGGTTCACAAGCTTTTATCGCTCCAAGAAGTAACACAAAAAGCCGCCGAAGCGCAGGCCAAGGGCAGTACTCGCTTTTGTATGGGTGCCGCTTGGCGCGAAGTGCGCGACAACAAAGATTTCGACCAGGTCATTGAAATGGTCAAAGTGGTGGCCAATATGGGGATGGAAGTTTGCTGCACTTTAGGGATGCTAACGGCATCGCAAGCGCAACGGTTAAAAGAAGCAGGTTTGTATGCTTATAACCATAATTTAGATACAGGTGGGGAATATTACAGCGAAATCATTAGCACAAGAAATTATCAAGACAGGTTAGACACCCTCGAAAATGTCCGCCAGTCGGGCATATCCGTGTGTTGTGGCGGAATCATAGGCTTAGGCGAAACCGACAATGACCGTATCTCGATGCTTCACACGTTGGCTACCTTGCCCGAGCACCCCGAGTCGGTACCAGTCAATGCCTTGGTGGCGATTAAAGGCACCCCTTTGGCGCACCAAAAGCGCGTCGAGGTATGGGATATGGTGCGGATGATTGCCACTGCTCGCATCACTATGCCCCACGCTATGGTCAGACTTTCGGCTGGCAGGCTCGAAATGAGTGTAGCAGAGCAAGCCCTGTGTTTTATGGCAGGTGCCAATTCTATTTTTGCAGGCGATAAACTACTGACCACGCCCAACACGGCGGTTGACCAAGATCAGGAAATGTTTCAAGTCTTACAACTTAAGCCGAGGGCTGCTTACCAAGCAAGTCCCTTGGGCTGATGCGTTTTAAACCTACTACAGAGGCGGCTCAGACATTGGGCTGCCTCAAACTTTTTTTGTAGTTTTGTTCAAACGACACTTTGATTTAAAGTATTGGTAAAAATGAAAAAACTACCTGTTCTTTTATTGCTCTTATTCCCAGTATGCGTGGCCTTAATATCTTGTGGCAACGAAACCAACACGATGCTATCACGCAAATGGAAAGTTAAACAGTTAGAATTGCCCCAAATGCAAGAAATTTTAGGGAAAATTGAAAAACAAGAAGACAAAGAGCAATTCAAAAACGATGTGAGCAGCCTTATCGAAAAGTCTGTTTTTGATTTTAAGCCTAATGGGAAGTACGAAATCACACTCATCGTAAAAGATAGTGTAAAAATTACCAAAGGCGAGTGGAGCATCGAAGATAAAGACAAAAGCAAAAAAATATACTTGGTTGCTACCGAAGAAAAAACCAAAGCCGTATCCCGATTTTTAATCAAAACCATCCAAGCCGACAAACTTCTATTGGAGGAGCAAAATGGAAATAAAGCCAGTTTATTATTAGTGCCTATGCAATAACCTGAAGAGGAGGACACCAAATCCGGCCTTAATCTTACCGAATCACGACAAAAAAGCCGATTGCTATGATTTCTACCCGCTTACAAGTATTATGCAGCCTCATACTTTTAGCTTTACACGGGGCAGGATGCAAAAGTAGTACAAAGATTTTTTCACAGTCAGACCCAAACGTACAGCTTACGCAATACACCACCTTTGCGTGGAAGTTGGACGACGTACCTCCTATCAAAAACAAGAAATTTGATACGGAGCTTTTCCAAAAAAACTTAGCTTTCTTAGTCAATCAAACCTTGGAAGAGAAAGGTTATCTAACCAATGTAGCGCGACCCGATGCTTTTTTGGTGTATAAATTGGCCGTCGAAGACAAAGAAAAGGTAGTGCAGGAATCCACAAACAACTATTACCCTTACGGGATGATGCCTTATTCTTCGATGGGCTTTTACAATCCTTGGGCTTTTAGCCCTTGGGCCAACCCTTGGATGTTTAACAATATGGGGCCTTCGCGTACTTACAAAGTAAAGTATGAGGAAGAGTCGATTTCGGTAGGCATCATCGATGCCCAAACCGACCAGATGGTGTGGCAAGGTTTTATGGTCATTGATGTGGACAATCCGGCTGAATTGGCCGAAAAGCTACCTACGCTTATCAAAAAGCTATACAAAGACTATCCTGCTATCCAAGGCGCTAAGTAATTTTAGCCATACAAACCCTCTTTGTAAACTTTCAATGCCCTATCGCGTGCAAAGGCGTGTTCTACTATCGGGCGTGGGTATCCAAACGATTGAAATTCAGGCACCCAGCGACGGACATATTTCAGATCTTTATCAAATTTTTGGGTTTGTAAGTTTGGATTAAATACCCTGAAATAAGGTGCAGCATCGCACCCGCTACCCGATGCCCACTGCCAGCTTCCGTTATTGGCCGAAAGGTCAAAATCTAATAGTTTTCGAGCAAAATAAGCTTCGCCCCAGCGCCAGTCAATCAACAAATGTTTGGTAAGAAAACAAGCCACAATCATTCTGACGCGGTTGTGCATAAAACCTGTGGCATTCAATTCGCGCATCCCTGCATCAACAATGGGGTAGCCGGTAGTGCCATCGCACCATTTTTGAAACTCTTCCTCGTGGTTGCGCCACGTAATTTGTTCGTAGGCCGGTTTGAACGCCCCGGTGGCCACGTGCGGAAAATGATACAAAATCGACATATAAAACTCGCGCCAAATCAGCTCATTGAGCCATCCTTCACTTAGTTTTTGGGCTGTTCTGGCTAATTCACGGATACTCACCGTTCCAAATCTTAGGTGTACACTGAGGCGTGTGGTGCCCTCCACGGCAGGCAGGTTACGTTTTTCGGCATAGTGTTTAATGATGTCTTCACGAACTATTTTAGCCGGAAAAACCGCCCCGCTTGCGCGGAAGCCCATTGCCTCAAGGGTAGGAAGTGAGAAGGCAGTTGTTTGTAAAAAATTGCCAAAATGGTCGGCATTGGCATAAGATTGTAAATGCGCCTCGGTCAAATTTTTCTTCCACTTTTTGCTGTAAGGCGTAAAAACCGAGTAGGGCTTTCCTTGATCGCTGAGCACTTCGTGGCGTTCGAGAATTACCTGGTCTTTGAAAGTATGAAAAGCAATGTTGTGTTGCTTTAAGTAATCAGCCACCTCGGCATCCCTTTGCAGGGCATAGGGTTCGTAGTCGTGGTTGGTATAAACGGCCTCGATGTCGAAGTTGGCAGTCAAAGTCTTGAAAGCCTCCAAAGGCGTATGATGAATTGCCCACAAACTGCTGCCTAAGGTCTGTAGTTCTTGGTGAATGCTTGTAAGTGTTTGGTGGATAAAATCGACGCGTTTGTCATCTTTATCTGTAAGCTTATCTAAAATATCCCGATCGAAAATAAAAATGGGCAATACAGGTTTGCCTGAACGCAGAGCATGGTATAAGCCTGCGTTATCGTGCAAACGCAAATC
>DMHB01000213.1 GCA_003449595.1 Microscillaceae bacterium
ATCAATTTCACTTTACTTACTATAAACTTATAAAATTATGCAGACAATTTTGGGTGCAGGAGGAGCAATTGGCATTGAGTTAGCAAAAGCCCTGGCCGCTTATGGTAAACCCATCTGTTTGGTAAATCGTAATCCCAAACCGGTGCAACCCACTGACGAACTATTTACTGCTGATCTGAGCCAAAAAAACCAGGTCAAAGAGGCTGTAAAGGGTTCTGAGGTGGTGTATCTGACCGTCGGGCTGCCTTACAGCACCAAGGTATGGGAGCGCGATTGGATTCCACTGATGGAAAATGTTCTGGAAGCTTGCATCGAGAACCAAGCAAAACTGGTTTTTTTCGACAATGTGTATATGATTGGAGGCAACCAAGTAAACCATATTACCGAAGAATCGCCTTTTAGCCCGGTAAGCCGCAAGGGCAAAGTGCGCGAAGCATTGGATAAAATGGTTATTGATGCGGTGGACAAGGGCAAGCTGCAAGCCATCATAGCCCGCGCAGCCGATTTTTATGGCCGTGTAATCGAAAAAAGTTTATTGATTGAACTGATCCATAAAAACTTGGCTTTGAAAAAAGCCCCGCAGTGGCTCTGCAATGGAAAAGTAAAACACTCATTTACCTTTACACCTGATGCTGGCAAGGCTACTGCTATGTTGGGCAACACACCCGAGGCATTTGACCAAATATGGAATCTACCGACCGACCCAACACCCCTGAGTGGCGAAGATTGGGCTGCGCTGTTTGAGCAAGCTATGGGAGTGCCACACAAAAAACTGCAAGTATTGCCCAAAATTGGACTGAAAGTATTGGGTTGGTTTGTGCCGGTTATGGGCGAGTTTTACGAAATGGCCTACCAATATGATCGCGACTATTTTTTCGACAGTGCTAAGTTTTGTAAAGCCTTTGGTTTTACACCCACAAACCCCCAAGAAGGCATCCGCCAAACCATCGAAGCCCTGCAATAGGGCTTTTTTTATGGGAAATGAAATGTAAAAACATTAATATTTTGTTGGAAAAACTTTTATAATAACAAAACATAGCAACTCAAGTTTTCTGTTTACCCAATGCTGTAAGCGAAGTGGCATCGCAGGTAGGAAATGGGAGGGTAGTGAGCCAATGTTTTTTCGTATCTTCCGATTCATTATTTACAAAAAAGCCTTTTTGTCAGGTTATGCGTAAACGCCAATTTATCAAACAAATCACGTTAGGAACTATGCTTGTTCCATTTGCCGGAGGGATAAACCACGCAAAGGCACTCAAACCTAAATCTTACACACTGCCTGATTCAAGCCTACCCGATGATGAGTTTTGGGAGGAAATCCGCAAGTTATACTTGCTAAAGCCCGATTATATCAACCTCGAAAATGGGTATTATTGCTTTTTGCCTCAAACTACGCTACAAGCTTACATCGAAAATGTGAACCGTGTAAACGAGCAAGGCTCTTTCTATTTTCGCACCCAAATGGATGCCGATAGGCAAACTGCGCGGCAAGTGTTGGCCGATTTTGTGCGTTGCCCGGTCGAAGAAGTGATTTTGACCCGCAATACGACCGAATCCATGGCCATTGTCATTCAGGGGCTTGACTGGAAGCCCGGCGACGAAGCTGTGATGGCTCATCAAGATTATGGCACAATGCTCGATATGTTTGCCCAGCAGGCTAAACGTTATGGCATTGTCAACAAGTGGGTCAATATTCCCAATCATCCGCAAAGCGACGAAGAAATAGTGGCTTTGTATGAACAAGCTATTACACCAAAAACAAAACTGCTGATGGTTTGCCATATCATCAACATTACCGGGCAAATATTACCTGTGCGTAAAATCTGCGAAATGGCTCATCGGTATGGTGTGAAGGTGGTCGTGGATGGGGCGCACGCTGTGGCTCATTTTGATTTTGACCTGAAAGCACTCCAGTGCGATTTTTATGCGTGTAGCTTGCACAAGTGGCTCAGTGTGCCGCTGGGGGCGGGTTTGTTGTATGTGCAACGCGACAATATTCCGTCGTTGTGGCCTCTGATGCCGCTGAGTGGATTTGCCGACGATGACATTCGCAAGCTGGCACATCGGGGTACCGCTCCAGTTCATGTAGATATGACTTTGGCGCAAGCCATTGCTTTTCAGCAATATCTGGGCATAGCTCGCAAAGAAGCCCGATTGCGCTTTTTGCAACAATATTGGACAGCGCAAGTGAGAAACATCGAGGGGATTGTGCTGAACACACCCGCCCAGGCCGAACGGGCTTGTGCCATTGCCAATGTACATATTCCGAAGTTTAAGCCTGCCGAATTGCAAAAAATACTTTTAGAACAGTATCGTATTTGGACGGTGGCCATCGACAGGGTAGGCGTTCAGGGTTGCCGCATTACGCCACAGGTTTATACAACCTTGGCAGAGTTGGATCAATTGGTAGCTGCCTTGATTGCGCTGGCTAAGTAAAGTCTGAACAAGCAATGGTATGGTTGGAAGACAATTGCCGTACATCAATCGTTTGGTAAGTCAATACGCTGCGATGTTAGATAAAATCGATAGATTTGAGCTATTAATTGCATAGTTTTTAAGATTTTCTGATAGATAGCATCGATTATGAATGTACAACAGTTGGAATACATCGTGGCGGTTGATACCTACCGCCATTTTGCGATGGCCGCCGAGCATTGCCATATTACCCAGCCTACGCTGAGTATGATGATACAGAAGTTGGAAGCAGAGCTTGGTTGCAAGATTTTTGACAGGAGCAAGCAGCCCATCGTACCGACCGAAATTGGGCAGACCCTCATCGCGCAAGCACGGAGGGTGCTTCAGGAAGTACACCGACTCTATGAAATTAGCCATTTCAACGCTGCCCAACTGCGCGGCGAGCTGCACGTGGGCATCATACCCACTTTAGCGCCATTTCTAATTCCGTTGTTTTTGAATAGTTTTTTGACCCAATATCCGGAGATAAAACTCTTTATTGGGGAATACACTACGGAGGTGTTGTATCAAAAGCTAAAAAACGATCAAATTGATGTAGCCATTTTGGCTACGCCCAGCGAAAAGAAATGGCTACAGGAGGATTATTTATTCACCGAAGAGTTTGTATTATATGCCTCTACCGAAGAAAAAAATGTGCTTGCCAAGCAATTTGTCTTGGCCGAAGACATAGACCCCACAAGGCTGGTACTTTTGGAAGAAGGACATTGTATGCGTTCGCAAATCGAGCATTTTTGTAAACTACACCAAAGCAAACGCTTGGGAGGACGTGTGGCCTATGAGGCGGGCAGTGTTGAGTCGCTCAAGCGGATTGTTGAACATCAATACGGAATGACCATTTTGCCCAAGCTAGCTACCCTCAATTTCACCCCTGAACAAATGGCTATGGTGCGTCCTTTTGCTGAGCCGTTGCCGGTGCGACACGTGAATTTGGTCAGCGAACGCTCAATGCCCAAGCAAAGACTTTTGAAATACCTAAAAGAAAGCATTTTAGCCAACCTCCCGACAAAATTTAATGTTTAAACTTG
>DMHB01000066.1 GCA_003449595.1 Microscillaceae bacterium
GAGCTTTCGCTGATTGAATACCTTTCTGAACTGCAAAAAGTACATTTACAGGCCGAAAATCAAATCTTACTCAAAATGAAGCCTGCCTATTTCAATAAATTGAGCTGGCGCTATGAAACTGATGAATATGTTTTTCTGCAATACTTTACAGTCAAAACCCTCAAAGAACGCTATCATTACAAATTGAAAGATATTTTGGTAGATGTAAACGATACCCGAGAGGTAGAAAATGATGAATACAGTACCCACGTCGATGTAAAGGCAAAAAATGAAGTAATGGTGGCCATCGAAACCTTAGTCAGAAAAGCCAATGACAAAAACCCCTATCTCAATCTTGTAAAATCGCTGAGAGAAGAGTCTGAGGCTTGGTCATCTGATTTGAAAGAACTTTGGATTGTAGTAACTGGTTTTGAAGCCTCACGCAATTTCTACCAGCTGATGAAAACCCAAGAAATTTTACTTGAATCATTTCAAGGGAAGTTTCAACCTGATTTTCAAATTAGAATTATGGTGCCTGACTACTTACAACACGAACTAATACCTATGGGTATCGAGCAAGTGCGTAAGCCAAGTCTAAGTATCAAAAGGATTCAGAAACACCTGCAATCGGTCAATATTGTTAAAGAGGAAAATCTACTTACTTTCGACAAGGTCAAAGGACTTTATGAAGAAAAGGAGATTTTGAGAGATCTTATCCGCCTGCAAACCGAAAATCATAGTTTGGGGTTAGGTGGTATTTTGTTCTACGGACTACCCGGCTGTGGTAAAACTTACCTTACCCACGCTTTTGCGAATGAACTTAAGCGTAACTTTTTTAGCTTTTCTCCTGCCGATATTCAAAGTGTATGGATTGGGCAATCGCAAAAAAACATCAAAGATATTTTTTCACAAGCCAAATCTAAAAGCCCCTCTATCCTGTTTTTGGATGAGTTAGACAGTATTGGGTTTAGCAGAGATGAGCCACACGCACATACCGAACAAAAGGCTACCCTCAACCAATTGCTCATCGAAATGAACAATGTGGACGAGAACGATACTTTGGTGGTAGGGGCTACCAATCGTGTCAACGCTTTAGATACAGCCCTGAAGAGATCGGGCAGGTTTGACTTAAAAATTCCAATTTTCCCGCCCAATGTGCAAGAACGATCAGACATTTTTGAATTTTATATCAGCCAATTGAACAAAGAGTTGTTGGCTAAAAATCGTATGCCCATAGAGCTGGACAAGGTATATTTCAACTATATTGGCGAGGAGGGTATCGGGCTTACTTCCTCTGACATCAAAGCCATCGTCAATAAATTACGGGTTGATAACCTGCTAAATAAGCCCAATGCTTCAGATAAAAATGAATTGATAAAAAAAATTAAGAAATTTATCCAAGAAGGTCAACGGACTTTGCGCAAAGAAGATGTTGTGCAATTCATTGAAGATTGTTTGGCAAATGACCACGACAGCCCCAAGATTGATTTTCTGCGTGCTGAGTGGAATATTTAACTTTTCGATGTATGGAAAAAAAACTCACTCCTATCTTCTGGTTTTTATGTGCTTTGATAGCCATAGACTTGGTTGAACTGGTTATCAAATACAAAACATATGATTATAACTTGCTTCGGATTGGCTTGACCTTATTCCTAATGCTTTGGATGGGCTTTCGGTTGGGGGTAAGCAAAATATTTATGCTAATCTTTGCTGCTTTGGGTTTTGCGCTGTTAGTCTTAGCTTATAACATAACTTGGAATTAGGCCGGTTTCAGGCTTAATTTGATAGACAAAGCAGGGCTGCTGTCATCCAATAACACCAACTCAGTGGCTTCTATTTTCTCGATTTTTACTTTTGAATCGGCTTTACCTTCTATACCTTTGATGATTAATTGAGGCTGTTTGCCGTCCCACTCCCACTTACGCTGGCCATTTTTTACCTCCAAAATGCCATTGGCTTTAAAATCCATAAATTCAAGTCCTTTTTGTACTGTTTCTTCACGCTGCTTTATTTTTTCGGGGGTATCCAAATCAAAAGCTTGGGTTTCAGATTGAGGATTCAATTTGATTTCGACACGCATTACTTTCCACTTGCGTTGTAACAACTGCAAGGGCGTTGAGGGGGACGAGCAAGCCCAGGTTCCCATCAAACATAAGGTAAGGAATGCTATGTATTGATTGACTTTTCTCGCCTCCAGAAGTATTGCCATAGTTCGGTTAAATTATAATACAGAAAAGCAGGGATTACTTCAAAATAACGTTTATACAAGCGTTTGGGCTCCATAAACAACCGGAAGAGCCATTCAAAACCCGAGCGTTGAATCCAACGAGGGGCTTGTTTTACACGCCCGGTATGAAAATCGAAAGCAGCACCAACTGTAAACAAAAAGTCTGCTTGGGTAAATTGTGCTAAACGTTTTGCAAAATATTCTTGCTTAGGGCTTCCTAAGCCTACCCAAACAATGTTGGCACCGGATTGGTTGATTTGCTCAGCCAACTGCTTTACTTCTGCTTCACTCATCTCCCGAAAGGGAGGAGAATTAACCCCTACTATATGATTATTACTTAATTGTTTGCT
>DMHB01000354.1 GCA_003449595.1 Microscillaceae bacterium
GAAATCCTTTGATTTCACTCGGATCTGATATGGATAGGTTATTATCTGGAATATTTAAAATAGCCATAGTTTGAACAGATTTAAAAGTAAAACTATTTTACCTCAATATTACGAAAAAGTAGCTAATTCATCGCATCCAATTCCTGTTTTCTATATAAAAGAGCCTTCTATCTCTTTCTTTCAAATCAGACGCATCAAAATCTGTAGCAATAAAAAAAGCTGTCTTTGCAGACAGCTTTGAAGGAATTTATAAAATACTAAAGTGTTTTTACTTGGTCAATCGCCATTCTAAACCTACTTGCACACTTACCAAACCACCGTAGAAATCTTGTGTAGCAGAAGCCACTCGTAACCTCAAGTTATTATTGTCTAACTGAGTTACATTGTAAACACGGGTATCTGTATTGCTGGAAGTTTGAGGATTGGGGTAAACAAAAGTCAAAGTTTGATTAGGAGAAGTTCCTTGCAAAATCCAAGTAGCTGGAACAGGCACAGTGTTAATTAAAACAGCATTTACTCCGAATGTAGTAGTAAAGCGTAAAGTAGGGCCGCCGGAAGTAACCACAGCATTGGTAGTTGTATTGAACACCCCTTGCGAAGTCCAGTTACCAATGATGGCTGTGTTTGCAACAGAAGTAGCAGCGTTAGGAGAACCACTGGCATTGAAACGTAATTCTGTATTGGTTGCCAAAGGAATTACACCAAATAAATTAAGTGTGCCCGTTGTAGGAGCAATAATAGCTAATTCGCCATCTGTCAAACGCACATTGATGGTTTGAGCTGATACACTTATACCATTTTCGCCAGTATATCCTGTGGGGTAAGTAATGTTCAATACGTTGTTGGCAATAGTCCACAAAGCAGGCATTGTAGTTCCATTGACTAAAATGCTTCCAGGTACGCTTGGAATACCTGTTGTACGGAATTCGATGGTAAAGTTGGGAACAGTAGTACCGGGTACTTGCTGTCCATTGACGAAGAAACCCGTGGCACGCCAAGGAGTAATTGCGGTCAGTTGGCGTTCTTGCTGAGACAACGCAGGGCTGTTTTTCCCTTGCTTACAAGCAGGTATGAGGGCAACCACTGCTAAGAATAAAACCACATTGAATAAGTTTTTCATGAATATTTGGTTTAATTGAACTTATTTTTTAAAATCAGGTAAATGAAGTATTTGTGAGCAAAATTCATACTCTACAGGCTGATTTGAGAAAATAACGAAAATAGCCTCTACTTTGTTGTAACGAAAATAATCTTGATACCATCTAATGCCTTGTAGGTCTAAATTGTTGGTAGGTTCATCCAATAATTTGAGCTGTGTATCAGAAAAAAGACATAAACCCAGTTTGACCCTTTGTTTCATTCCTGAGGAAAAAAATTTGATAGGGCGGTGCAATACGCGGGCAAGCTCTAATCTATCAATCAAATTTTCAGGAGTTAAGCCGGGCTGTAGGGGTTTGAACTGTATATGAAAACGAATTAATTCTGCCAAAGTAAGCTCTTCAATCAATTCGAGGTAAGGAGCCGTTATACTTACTTGATGATACACTTGCTCAATCGGTAAGAGATTTGAGCCGTTTCTAAACTCGATTTTTCCTGAAGTCAGTGGCAAAAGACCGGCAAGTATTTGCAATAAAGTGGATTTACCAGAACCATTTGCCCCGGTTACAGCATAATAGGATTGTAGCTCACCCTTGAAGGAATAATCGAGTTGCCTGAAGATGAGTTCGTGACCAAATCGCTTTGAAGCCCCTTGCAGTTGAACAAGCATATTAGGCGGTATGAATTATTGCTAAAATAAGTAACGCTAATTACCCCTGATAATGCCCCTTTCGGCACTTTTAATAAAGGTTATAATTTCATTACGAATATCACTTTCTACCAAAGTCTGCTCAATTACATCCAGTGCTTTGGAGTTGTTAAGCCCGTTGCTGTATAGAATTCTATAGATTTCTTGTATTTGATGAATTTGCTCGTTGCTGTAGCCTCTTCTTCGTAGCCCTACGGTGTTCACGCCGTCGTAGCGAAGGGGCTCACGTGAAGCGGTAATATAAGGGGGAACATCTTTTCTGACCAATGAGCCACCTCCAATCATCACGTGTTGGCCAATTTTTACAAACTGGTGAACAGCACTTGCTCCACCCACCACTGTATGGTAGTCGATTTGTACGTGTCCCGCTAATTGAACCGCATTGGCTAAGATACATTTGTCACCTATGATGCAATCGTGTGCTACGTGTACATAGGCCATCAAGAGGCATTCGTTGCCTATTTTTGTTATCAATTTATCTACTGTGCCTCTGTTGATGGTTACACACTCACGGATGATGGTATTGTCGCCAATGACCGCTTCTGTATATTCGCCTTTGAATTTTAGGTCTTGTGGTATGTTAGAGATGACAGCACCAGGGTGAATTTGACAATTCTTACCAATGCGTGCCCCCTGAAAAATGGTGGTATGTGGCCCTATCCAGGTACCATCTCCTATATGTACATCCTCATAAACAACACTAAATGGCTCGATGGTAACATTTTCGCCAATGATTGCATTGGGATGAACCGAGGCTAATGGACTGATGTTATTTTTCATCTTTTCTTACAATACTTGCTGAAAGCTCACCTTCACATACTAAGTTGCCTGCAACATACGCACCACCACGCATTTTTGCAATACCCCTTCGGATAGGATGTAGTAATTCGCATTTAAATATAATTGTATCGCCGGGCAAAACCATTCTTTTGAATCTACAATTATCAATGGCTAATAAATAGGCCCAATAATTTTCAGGGTCTGGAACTGAATTAAGCACTAAAATGCCTCCTGTCTGTGCCATAGCTTCAATTTGCAAAACACCGGGCATTACAGGGTTGCCGGGGAAATGACCCTGAAAGAATGGCTCGTTCATTGTTACATTTTTCACCCCTACCACCAAACTTTCGTCCAAATGAATTATCTTGTCAATCAACAGAAAAGGATATCGGTGGGGTAGCATATTGCTAATCTGGTTGATATCCATCAATGGGGGTGTCTTAGGGTCATAAATCGGCGAAGGGTTTTTATCAGCCGATTTCATAGCCTGCTTTAATTTGCGGGCAAAGGCTACATTGGCTGCATGGCCTGGGCGGGCAGCCAAAATTTGCGCTTTTAAAGGGCGTCCGGCTAAAGCCAAATCACCTACCAAATCCAATAATTTATGCCGTGCCGGTTCATTGATATACCTCAACTCGACATTATTCAGAATGCCTTCCTTTTTAACTTCTACTTTGGGTTGGTTGAACAAAGAGGCTAAATGCTCCAGTTCTTCGTCTTTTACAAGTCTGTCAACAATTACGATGGCATTGTTGAGTGCCCCTCCTTGAATAAGATTTTGTTTAAAAAGTGCTTCTAATTCGTGCAAAAAACAGAAGGTACGACAAGAGGCTATCTCTTTGGCAAAATGATCAATATCAGTAAGGGTGGCGTGCTGACTGCCCAAGATAGGCGAATTATAGTCAACCATTACCGTAAGGCGATAATCATTCAGCGGAAGCGCAGCTATTTCAATATCATTGTTTTTATCACGATAGAAAACACCTTCATTTACTTCAAAAAAATTACGGAAAGCAGTTTGTTCTTCTAAGCCTGCGGCTTGCAAAGCCTCCACAAATTGAATGGAACTTCCATCCATAATGGGCGGCTCGGGGCCATCTAATTGAATTAATATATTATCGATTTGCAGCCCTACTAAAGCGGCCAAAGTATGTTCAACAGTACTGACTCTGCCCCCGCTTTGCTCGATGGTAGTGCCTCGTGAAACATCGACCACATTA
>DMHB01000005.1 GCA_003449595.1 Microscillaceae bacterium
GTGCCGAACGAATTGGGCAGCCGCCACCCTTTGAATTTGGTTCGTAACCGAATTTACCAAATTTTTGAACGTTTAGGTTTCAACACCGCCGACGGTCCGGAGATAGAAGACGACTTTCATAACTTCACAGCGCTGAATTTCCCACTCGACCACCCGGCGCGCGAAATGCAAGATACTTTCTTTATTGAAAAAGGCGAAAACGATATTTTACTGCGCACCCACACTTCATCAGTGCAAATCAGGACTTTAGCCAAAATCAAAGCACCGGCTCGGGCTTTGTCCATTGGGCGTGTCTATCGCAATGAGGCCATTTCTGCGCGGGCGCATTGTATTTTCCATCAAGTGGAAGGCTTTTTTGTGGATGAAAATGTCAGTTTTGTGGATTTGAAACAGACCTTGTACCATTTTGCCAAAGAAATGTTTGGCCCACAAACCCAGATACGTTTTCGTCCTTCTTTCTTTCCCTTTACCGAGCCAAGCGCCGAAATGGATATTTCTTGTGGTTTGAACGAACCCGGAGTTTGTCAGCTTTGCGGAGGTAGCAAAAATATTTGCAAAGGTACCGGATGGGTCGAAATTGGCGGTGCCGGAATGATAGATCCCAATGTATTGGAAGCCTGCGGCATCGATTCACAAAAATATACCGGTTTTGCCTTCGGAATGGGCATCGAGCGCATCACGATGTTGAAGTATCAGATCAAAGATTTACGCTTATTTACCGAAAATGACCTACGCTTTTTAAGACAATTTGAAGGAATTTGAGTTATCTTTCTGTCGAGAAACACAAAATCGTATTATCTATGAATAACAGCCGCCAATTTATTCGATTGATTTGGGTAGTATTTTTTGGTTTAACTTGGCTCAGCAGTTGCCAGCAAAAAAATGTTAGACCTGCTGATGAAGCTACTGCGCTAAAAAACAGCACTTTAGCTATTATGCGAGAGTGGTATTTGTGGAACGACCAGTTACCAGCCAATGTTAACACAGCAGATTATCCTGACGCGCAGGCGATGATCAATGCCATTCGGTTTAGAGACGACAAATGGAGCTATGTTGATTTATACGACAACTATATTCAATTTTTCAATGCCGGGCAAACTGTAGCGCACGGGCTTTCGATGCGATGGGATGCTTCGGGCAAGTTATGGGTAGCGCTTTCTTATCAGAACTCACCTGCTGCGCAAGGAGGTTTGGTACGTGGTTGTCAGATTACGGCTATTAATGGAGTATCGGTGCAACAAATTGGCGCAAGCGGACTGAGCAATGCTTTAGGCCCTGCAACAGAAGGCTACCGCAATAGCTTCAATTTCATTGATAACAACGGGGTCAATCGTACTGCCAGTATCATCAAAACGACTGTACAGATCAACACCGTATTGCACAGTCAAGTTATATCAAGTGGTAGCCGCAAGGTAGGCTATTTGGTTTTCAATAGCTTTTTAGAAACCTCGACTGCCGAGCTGAACACCGTTTTCAATGATTTCAATGCGCAAGGGGTCAACGAACTGATTTTAGATCTTCGTTACAACGGAGGCGGACGCATCAGTGTAGCCCAATACTTAGCCAGTTTAATCGCCCCAACCAGGTTTGTGGGCAGTACTTTCTTAACCTATTTACACAACGCCAACAAAACCTCAGAAAACCAAAATCTTCGGTTTATTTCTACTTTAGCGCCCAGTCTGTCGCTTTCACGGGTGTTTATCATTACAACCTCAGCCACGGCTTCTGCCAGCGAAAGCATTATCAACTGTCTAAGACCTTATATGCGTGTGGTGCAAATTGGTGCTACCACTGCCGGTAAACCCGTGGGCTCGTATGCTTTTCAGTCGGGAAGGTTTGTAGTTGTACCTGTTTCCCTACGTGTTGCCAATGCCAATGGGGTAGCCGATTATTACAACGGTTTGGTGGCTGATATTCCTGCCGAAGACGATGCGTCGAAACCTTGGGGCAATGTAGCCGACCCTTGTTTGGCGCAAGCCTTGGCCGCGCTGGGCAATCCGGCCTTTGCACTTAGAACTACCGACGCACAAGCCAACAACGCCTTAGCTTGGCAACGCAACAAGGAAATGTTTCCGCAGCCCGGTTTGCAGCAAGAGGCTGGCATTTTCTAAACACCGGTTATGCCTATCAGCTCAAGCGTACTGAAGCCAGTCAAGGTTACTTATATTTTGGCTAACGTAACCAATGCCATTTCCTTCGAGTGGATTGCTGCAAAAATAGACAAAACCCGCTGCCACCTCGATTTTGTATTGCTCATCAACCATACACAACCCATTTGGCTTGAGCAATGGCTACAACAACACCAAGTGCCTTGTCGTAGGTTGAATTATCGCAGTAAACTCGATTTTTTTCGACTTTTTTTTCAAGTGTGGTTGCACTTGCGCCGCAACCGCTCGCAAGTAATCCACACCCACATTTTTGAAGCTTGTTTGATTGGGTTTTTGGCGGGCATTTTTGCCGGTATCCGCAAACGCCTCTACACCCGTCACCATTCTACTTTGCACCATCGCTATTTTCCCAGAGCCGTTTGGTACGACCGTTTCATCAATTTCTTGGCCACCGACATAATCGCCATCAGCGGAGTGGTAAGGCAGGTATTGATAGAAAAAGAAAAAGTAAATCCCGCCAAGGTGCATCTTATTCACCACGGCTTCGATTTGCCCTATTTTACAGAAGTAAGTCAGGAACGGGTGGAGCAATTGCGCCAAAAATATGGACTTGCAGCCCATCAGAAAGTAGTTGGAGTTGTATCCCGATATACCCATTTCAAAGGAATCGAGTACATCGTTGATGCTTTTGCGATGCTATTGCGCAGTGGAGTAGAGGCGCGTTTGTTATTGGCCAATGCCCTGGGCGATTACAAAGCCACCATTCAACAACATTTGGCACAATTACCTGCCGATAGCTACCTTGAAATAGAGTATGAACGCGATATGCCGGCTTTATACCGATGTATGGATGTTTTCGTGCATACCCCCATCGAACCTGACGCGGAGGCTTTTGGCCAAACCTATGTAGAATGTATGCTGACAGGAGTGCCCGCCATCATTACCCTTTCGGGAATAGCCCACGAGTACGCCCGGCACAGCGAAAATGCTTGGGTGGTGGGGTATGAAAACTCAGAGAGTATTTATCAAGGTTTGCAAGCCTTGCTGGATGATAAAGATATGTGTGAGCAAATTGGGAAAAATGCACAAAACTACGCAGTCAATCACTTTTCTTTTAATGCAATGTTCAACAAACTGGTTGAGTTGTATTTGTAAA
>DMHB01000062.1 GCA_003449595.1 Microscillaceae bacterium
CATTTGGTTGAGCAGCTCGCGGCTTTGCAAGGTAAACAAACTGATGAGGTCTCTGATAAGTGATTTATTATTGTCGGTAGCGGCGCGCAAATACGCAAGATTGAGGTACTCGAAGGACTCCTCTTCAGAAGCTTTGGATGCACCTGTTTTTTGTTTTTTGAGAGGATGTTTGGCTGTAGTTTTGGCCGAAGCCGGAGAGAGGAAGCACAGCAATTGGGCCAATAGTTGGTCTTGGGTGAAGGGTTTGATAAGCCACCCTTGCATACCGTTTTGCAGGATTTTCTCTTGTAGTTCGGGTTCGGCAGAGGCTGTTACTGCCAAAATAGGAATATCTTGGTTGGCCATATCTTTTCTAATGGTCGATACAAATCCCCAACCATCCAAAATAGGCATTTGAAGGTCAATCATCATCAGGTCAGGCTGGTGTTGGGCAAGCAAGGCAAGGGCTTCTTGGCCATTGCTCGCCACCCAGGTTTCAATATTGAGCTTTTTCAACATATTCAGTACTATTTTTTGGTTGAATAGGTTGTCTTCGGCTATCAGTATTTTTTTCCCTTCAAAGCCCCCTTCTCTGCTTATTTTCTTGAAAAGTGTGGGGCTTGTCGTATTTTTTTTGTGGGAGGAAGGCAAGCCAAAAGCCAAGCTAAAGCGAAATATAGAACCTTTGCCCAATTGGCTGCTGAGTTCGAGTTGGCCGCCTTGTAACTCGACCAGGCGTTTGGTAATAGGCAGCCCAAGTCCAGTGCCGCCATAGTTTTGGGCTATTGCATTGCCGGCTTGTTCATACTCCAAAAACACCCGCTCTAACTGATCAGGTGCTATGCCAATGCCGGTATCGCTTACCTCGAAATGGATTTGGACTGCATCTGAGTGGCGCTTTTCGACTTTGATAACCAGTTTTACTACACCTTGGTGGGTAAACTTGAGCGCATTGCCCAATAGGTTGAACAAAATTTGGTTGAGCCGCGTAGGGTCGCCTACAACCATAGGAGGCACATCGGGAGCTATTTGGCAAATCAATTGGTTGCTGTTTTCTTTGGCTTTCAGCAAAAAACCTTGGCGGATGGGTTTCAGCAAATCTTGCAGGCTGAAATCCTTCTGTTCAAAAACAAGATCGTGGGTTTTTAACCTCGAAAAATCTATCAAATCGTTCACCAAACGCAGCAAGTTGTTAGACGAGAACAGGATTGCCTGTAGGTTTTCTCTTTGGTCGGTGTTCAACTGTTTTTTATCGTCGTCCAACAACACCTTGGTCAATCCGGTGATGGCGTGCAAAGGGTTGCGTATTTCGTGGCTTACTTTCGACAAAAATTCTTCTTTGACTATGGCCGATTTTTCAGCAATTTGTTTAGCCTTGAACAATACCTCTTCCATCGCTTTGCGCTGGGTGATGTCGCGGGCTATCACTTGAAAGTAACCTCGGTCTTGGTCATCAAAAACCAGTTCGGTGGTTTGACCTACCCAAAAAGCTTCGCCTTGTTTGGTTTGGCAAACGAACTCGAAATAACTGGTACGTTGCCGTTTTTTAAGTTGGTTTTTGTAAAACTTATTGGCTTTTTCTCTAAAGTCGGGGTGAACCAAATCCATAGCAACCATTTCATACAGCTCGCTTTCGGTAAAACCCGACATTTTCACAAAAGCAGGGTTGAAATACAGCAATCTGCCGGAAGCATCAGAGCGATGGATTAAGTCAGTCGAGTTTTCTACAATGTTTCGGTATCTTTCTTCGCTGCTTTGTAATTCTTCCAGTATTTTTTTGCGCTCCGTATTATCTTGGCTGAAAGTAAGCAAAAGAGGCGTTCGGTCTTGGGCAGAGTAAATAAGGGTCTTGCCAAATAGCAAATGGTAGCTTCTGTTTTTAAATTGGCTTGTATGTTCTTCGATAATCATTTCATTTGTTTGCCATACTTTTTCCTCCATCTTGGCAATTTTTTCGGCTGACACCGGGTCTAACAAATCAAAATCAGTAAGTCCGATAACCTCTTCCAATGGTTTTTTGATGCCTTTGAGGCAAAACTGGTTGATAAATACAAACCGGCCATCTGTACCCTTCAACGAAACCGCCATAGGCAAGCTGTCCAAAATAGTATGCAACATATTGCGCTCTTCGGTCAGTAGATGATTTTGGGCAGACAACGGGGTGTTGTCGTGTAATCCAATCAGACAAAGCGACAAGCTATTGCCTAATGAAAATGTATTTTGGTATAAATCAACGCTGAGTCTTGTGCCCGAGGGGGTGTTTAAGTCCACTTGAGAAATAACCGCTCCTTGGTGTTTGGCCAAGGCTTGGAAGCCTATAGGGCGGTGTGCAGGGCTGAACCAATCTAAAAAATTGAGTTGCTGAAATTGCTCCCGCGGCTGGTCTTGTAACTCTAAAAGTTGCCGAGCTAACTGATTGACCTCTATTATCTCGCCGGTAGGTTTGCAAACCACTAAAGGCATAAAAAAATCCTCGAAAAGCATTTTATAATCCACAGAAGCCTTTGGCGAAGAAGCCAATGCCTCTTTGAAGCGGGTGTCTAAGGCGGCTTCCTTCAGAAAATCTGTAAAATCTTTGTCAGAAGGTTTTTGCCCTGCTTGCTTAGCAAAATGATCATCTAAAAATTGTACTAATCCTGCGATCTCTTCCGGGAGTAGGGTTTGTGGCTGCTTGGGGTAGTTTTCGCGCAAGCGTTTGTAGGCACTGGTAACCTCATCCAAAAAAGTGTGCACCGCAGGATGGGTTTGCGCCAAGGGGCTGTTTTGCTTGTTTAAAGTCGATTTTTCTGTCGAATGGTTTTCCTTCATGTTGGCAATTAACTACAAAAGTAAAAAGGCAGGCTGTCGAAATGTTAGACAAAAATAAGAATTTTCTTGGATTTATCAGTAGCAACGGCATTATTGGAAAAGTACAATTATTTATTGGTCGGAATATAGTTTCCCTGCCGATTGTAAAGAAAGACATTGCAATCTGAAAGAAACTTGAAACCTATTCGCAGTTTCCGTAGTTTTGCAAACAGAGTCTTCAACAAAATACCCTTGGAACACAAAACCAAAATATTGGAAACAGCCAAAGAAATGTTTATGCGCTTTGGCACACGCAGCATCACGATGGAAGACATTGCCCGCGAGTTGGTAATGTCGAAGAAAACACTTTATCAATATTTCAAAGACAAAGATGAAATGGTGTTGTTGGTTACCGCCCAAGAGTTGGAGCAAGACAAAGCCGAAATTCAAGCCATTCAAGAGGCTTCGGTGGACGCCATCGATGAAATATTGCGTATCTCGCAAACCGTAGCCGAGAGTTTCAAAAATATGAATCCTACTTTGCTACACGATATAAAAAAGTATCATACAGCTGCTTGGCAAGCCTTCATTGATTATAAAAACCAGTTCATTCGCCGCAGCATCATCGATAACCTGACCCGGGGCATCGATGAGGGCTATTACCGCGCCGATCTCAACATCGATCTGCTGGCCATTATGCGCTTAGAACAAGTAGAAATGGGCTTTGATGTCAAGCTTTTTCCTCCCGATAAATTTACCTTAGTCGATATCCAGTTAGCATTTTTAGACCACTTTGTGCGGGGTTTACTCACCAACAAAGGCTTTGAAAAATTAGAATCTTACCGAATCCCTTACCAAAATGATTTTTTACCTATTAACAAAGTTTAGACTATTTTTTGTACTGATTTTTTGTATTGTATGCCTTGGCCACAGCCAACAGGCATTTGCCCAAGAAGACGAACGCGATGTGCAAGTAGCTTTCAGCCTTGAAGACTGCCTGCGCTATGCTTACGACAATTTGGAAGCCCTCAAAAAGCAACAGCTGACCGTAAAAGCCACCAATGCCCAAGTAAAAGAGTATGTGTCGGTGGGTTTGCCTCAAATAAGTGCGCAAGCGCAAATCACCAATAATTCAATCATTCAGCGTCAAATTTTGCCGGATGGTACTTTACTCGGTGGCCCTCCCGGACCTATTGCGGTGCAATTTCAGCCTTTGTATGTGGCGCAAGCTGCCGTAAATATCTCACAGATGATTTATGACCCTTCTTACCCCATTGGGTTGAAGGGAGTACGTTTGTTTCGCGATTTGACCGAGCGCCAAGCCGAGTTTGCCAAGGTTGATGTGGCCGAAAGTGTGGCCAAAACCTATTACTTGGTGCTTATTTCGAAAGAACGCATCAAACTCATCGACCAAAACATTAGTCGGCTCGATACGCTGCTGCGCGAAACCAAAGAATTATTTTCCACCGGGTTTGTAGAACAAATCGATGTTGATAGAACCGAAGTATCGCTCAATAATCTAAAAATAGAGCGCGAAAGCACCATTCAAATCATTGCTACCACGATGCAGCTGCTCAAGTTTCAGATGGGGATGCCGGTCAATAACCCCATCAGCTTGCGCGACGATTTGAGTAAAATCAAAATCGATAGCACTTGGTTGGCCTTCAACGAAACCGATTACACAGATCGCCAAGAGTATGATTTGTTGATGCGTCAGCGTGGCCTGTTGGAAGTTGACCTTCAAAACAAGCGCGCCACCGGGATGATTCCCAGCCTCAGGGCATTTGGGTCATTAGGGGTGAACTCAGGGGGAACATTTAGCCAGATTACAAACCGAAATCGTTGGTTCGAATTTGCTTTCGTTGGCCTGAGTCTTAATGTTCCGATTACCAACGGGGGTAAAACCAGTGCCTTGGTGCAAAAAGCCCGCATCGAATTAGATAAAAACCAGCTCGACTTACAAACCTTAGAGCGCACCTTCGATTTTCAGGTACAGCAGGCCTACACCAAGCTGAAAAATAGTTTGGCCTTGCTCGAAGCCCGCAAACGCAATATGGATTTGGCCAAAGAAGTTACACGCGTGGCCAAAATCAAATATGAGAACGGTATCGGCTCAAATCTTGAAGTTGTAACTGCCGAAACTACTTTCAAAGAGGCTGAACTCAACTACCAACTTACGATGTACGATGCCATTGTTGCCCGCATCGAACTCGAAAAAGCCTTGGGCACTTTAGTAAAATAACTCAATTTTTAAACTATTCATAGATTATGACTTATCCTATTTTAAAAAATGTATTCTTTTGGACGTTGTTCTTGGGGCTGCTTACAGCCTGCGGAGGCGGCAAATCAGAGTTAGAGAAAAAGAAAGAACAATTAGAAGCCAAAAAAAGAGATTTGGCCAAATTGGCCGCCGATATTAAAATCTTGGAAAAAGAAATTGCCGCCTTAGACCCTAAATTCAAGAAAACCGGCGCTAACGGCACCCTTGCTACATTGGTAGAGCTAAAAAAGTCGGACTTTACGCACTATATCGAAGTGAAAGGCTCCATTAAATCGGATAAGAATGTCAATATTTCTTCCGAAACCGCCGGCTTAGTTACCCGTGTCAACGTAGTGGAAGGCCAAGGCGTAGGCCAAGGCCAAATATTGGTACAGCAAGACAACTCAGTACTTCGCCAAAGCATCGAAGAAGTAAGAGTACAATTAGATTTGGCTACACAAGTGTTTGAAAGACAGGCCAAACTCTGGGATCAAAAAATAGGCACGGAGTTGCAATACCTGCAAGCCAAAACCAACAAAGAAGGGTTGGAAAGAAAATTGCAGACCCTGCAAGCCCAAGTCGAAATGTCGAATGTAAAAGCTCCTTTCGCCGGCGTAGTAGATGAAATTTTCATCAAACCGGGTCAAAATGCAGCGCCCGGCGTGCCGCTGATGCGTTTGGTAAGCTTGGGCACGGTGCAAGTAGTGGCCGATGTGTCGGAAAGCTATTTAGGCAAAATCCGCGTAGGCGATGCGGTGCAGGTAATGTTCCCTTCGTTAGACATCGAACGCACTGCCTATGTAAGCCTCATTGGGCAAATTATCAATCCCGAAAACCGCACCTTCCGCATCGAAATCAACTTGGCCAATGGCGACAATATGCTCAAGCCCGACTTATTAGCCACAGTCAAGCTGAAAAACTACCAAGAAAGCAATGTGGTAGTAGTGCCTACCAACCTCATTCAACGCGACAAAACCGGCGAATTTGTGTATGTGGCTCGCGAAGAAAACCAAAAATGGGTAGCCCGCAAGGTAAAAATAGAACGTGGTGATACCTACAACAACCAAACCGTTATTAAAAACGGCTTGGATGGCACCGAAAAATTAATCGATAAAGGTTTCAACGAAGTAGTCGATGGCTCGGCTATCGAAATTACAAGCTAAGTTTTGGGCATTTTAACTGAACAACATTATGAGTAACAAGCCTCTGCAAAAAGAATTTGGATTGTCGTCGCTTTCCGTCGATAATCGCGTCAGCGTGGTGATTCTTTCAATCATCATTACCATTTTTGGGATTATTTCCTACAATTCGATGCCCAAAGAAAGTTTTCCTGAAATCGTTATTCCGCAAATTTATGTAGGAACGATTTACCCGGGCAACTCGCCTACCGATATGGAAAACCTTATCACGCGGCATATCGAGAAGGAACTCAAGTCGCTCAACGGAGTCAAGAAAATTACTTCTACCTCCATTCAAGACTACTCGACCATCATCATTGAGTTCAACCCCAATGTCAAAATACCAAAAGCTTTGCAGGATGTGAAAGATGCGGTGGACAAAGCCAAAAGCAACCTGCCAAACGATTTGGACAAAGACCCCAATGTGTTTGACATCAACTTCTCGGATATGCCTATTCTGAACATCAACCTGTCGGGAAATTATAGCACCGCCGAGCTGAAAAGTTATGGGGAGTATTTGGAAGAAGAAATAGAAAAATTATCCGAGGTATCGAAAGCCGATGTGAAAGGCGGCCAAAAGCGCGAAATCCGCATCGATGCCGATGTGTATAAAATGGAAGCCCGCCAAGTATCGTTCAACGACATTGAAAATGCCATCAAAGGCGAGAACGTGGCCATTTCGGGCGGAAATATTTTAGAACAAGAGGTACGCCGCTCCATTCGGGTCGATGGCGAGTTTCGCAGTGTGGACGACATCAAGCAGGTAATCGTGAAAAACGAAGCGCAAAAACCTGTCTATTTGCAAGACATTGCCGAGGTAACCGACAGCTACGAAGAGCGCAGCAGCTATGCCCGCTCGTCGAAACTGCCCGTGGTGAGTGTCGATGTGGTGAAGCGTAGCGGTGAAAACCTATTGGACGCTACCGATAAAATCAAGGAAATCATTAAAAAGGCACAAGCCAAGAAATTTCCCAAAGAACTGAAGATTACCCTGACCAACGACCAGTCGCGCAATGTGCGCTCGATGGTGTCTGATTTGGAAAACAGCATTATCTCCGGGGTGATTTTGGTAGTGGCGGTTTTGATGTTTTTTATGGGTTTGCGCAGTGCCCTGATGGTAGGGATAGCCATTCCGTTGTCGATGTTCATTTCTTTCATCATCCTGAATGCGATGGGCATTACGCTCAACATTATGGTGTTGTTCTCGCTTATTTTGGCGCTGGGAATGCTGGTGGACAATGGTATTGTGGTGGTTGAAAACATCTACCGCCTGATGGAAGAAGGCTACACACTCGAAAAGGCCATCAAAGAAGGGGTGGGCGAAATTGCCGTGCCGATTATTTCCTCAACCGCTACCACAGTAGCCGCTTTCTTGCCTTTGGTCTTTTGGCAAGGCATTATGGGGCAGTTTATGCGCTACTTGCCGCTTACGCTGATCATAGTGTTGGCTTCTTCGTTGTTTGTGGCGTTGGTGGTCAATCCGGCTATCGCGATGCTGACTACCAAGCTCGATACAGGCGAAAGTAGGGTTACCCGCAAAAACATACTTTTCGGCTCTGGCTTTGTATTGGTTTCCATTGTTTTCTACCTGACTAAGTCATTCACCATCGCCAATTTGCTGATGGCAACCGGCGTGTTTTTCTTGTTGCATATCTTTTTCCTCAGTCCTGCTTCCTACTGGTTTCAAACCAAAGGCTTGTCTTACATAGAAAAAGGGTATGAGCGCATCATTGTTTTTGCCCTTTCCGGCAAACGGCCTTATTTCTTCTTTGCAGGCACAGTAGCGTTGCTTTTCATTTCCAACTACCTGCTTTCAGTGGCTGGCATCAAGGTGTTATTTTTCCCTGATAACCAGCCCAATTATGTCAATGTGTTTATCCAAAAGCCCATCGGTACCGATATTGAAATCACCAACAAACTGACCAAGCAATTGGAAGACCGTTTGGTTGTCATTTTGAAGCCGTATGATTTTATGGTCGAGGCCGTCATTGCCCAAGTAGGCGAAGGCACCACCGACCCCGAAGAAGGCCCCAACCAAGGCGTAACGCCCAACCGTGCGCGGATTACCATTTCGTTTGCCGATTTTGACCAACGCCGTGGGGTAAGTACCAACAAAATTCTGGAAGAAATTCGCGAAGAAGTGCAAAAATACCCCGGAGCACTGATCACCGTAGGCAAAGAGCGCAATGGCCCGCCCGTTGGCCCTCCGATCAACATCGAACTGACCGGCGAAAATTATGACAAGCTCATTACCTTGGCCGACAACATCAAGAAATTCATCGAAGAGGCCGATATAGCCGGCATCGAAGAACTGAAAACCGACCTCGAAACCGGAAAGCCCGAATTGATGGTGCACGTCGATAGACAAAAGGCGCAACGCTTTGGCCTGTCGAGCGCGCAAGTGGCTTTGGGCATCCGCACAGCTTTGTTTGGGCGCGAGGTGTCGAAGTTTAAAGATGGCAAAGACGATTATCCCATTCAGCTACGACTGAAAGACGACCAACGCTACAGCACCGATGCCTTGCTTAACCAAGCTGTGGTGTTTAGAGATAACAAAGGCCAAATGAAGCAAGTACCGATTTCGGCGGTAGCCACCATCGAATATACTTCGTCGTTTGGCTCGGTGAAGCGCAAAGATTTGAACCGCATCATCGCCTTGTACTCGAACGTGAAAGAAGGCTATAACCCCACCGAGGTGGTTACACAGATTCAAAACTTGCTGAAAAACTACGAAATGCCCGAAGGTTTCGATATGAAGTTTACAGGCGAACAAGAAGAACAAAACAAAACAGCCGACTTTTTAGGCAAAGCGTTGCTACTGGCTATTTTTATGGTGTTTTTGATCATCGTAACGCAGTTCAACTCCATTACAGCGCCGTTGGTGATTATGTCGTCGGTGGTTTTCAGCATCATTGGGGTATTTTTGGGCATTGCCATTTTCCAGATGGATTTTGTGATTTTGATGACCGGTATTGGCATTATTTCCTTGGCTGGTGTGGTGGTAAACAACGCCATTGTGTTGATTGACTACACCAATTTACTGCGCACACGCCGCAAAGCCGAGTTGGGCATCCCGCAAGAGTATGACCTGCCCAACGAAGAGTTTTTGGTGTGTATCGCCGAAGCAGGTGGCAAACGTTTGCGTCCGGTATTGCTGACGGCCATCACCACCATTTTGGGTTTGGTGCCTCTGGCCGTCGGTCTGAACATCAACTTCATTACCTTACTTTCAGAGTTCAACGCCAATATTTATTTCGGTGGGCCGAATGTATCGTTTTGGGGGCCAATGGCTTGGACGGTAATTTTCGGATTGACCTTTGCCACCTTCCTTACTTTGGTGATTGTGCCGGTAATGTATTTGCTGACCGATAAGCTGAAATTTAAGCGCAAGACATATACCAAGCCGCAAATCAAAACACAGCCTGTAGAAGATGAAAAATCGGAGGTGTTGGCAGCCTAAAAAGCCCAAATTATATTGAAAATCCTTTGCGTGCTATGCGCTTCATTGCTTCCCGAGAGAATACAAACCTTTCGGGAAGCTTTTTTGTGCCCGTAGCAAAGTCTTTTGGCAGTGTAAAACAACTCGCACGGCGGAAGAAAAAGTTGGCAATATATCTATCGTAATTACGTTGTAAATACAGTAGTCTAAAATTTTGATGTATATGCAGGTTTCTATAATCCAAATTGGCAACTCGAAGGGCATACGGCTCAGTAAAACCCTCTTAGAAAAATACCACATAACCGACAAGGTAGAGCTTATTTTAGAAGAGGATTGTATCGTCATCAAATCCGTGGCTGAGCCACGAAAAGACTGGGACGCAGCTTTTGCAGCCATGCACCGCAACGGAGATGATAAATTGCTCATCGATGGTGTTTTTGAAGATGAAAGTTGGGACTAAGTATGACAGACTATCTACAATATGAAATTGTTGTTGTCAATTTAGACCCAACAGTGGGTAGCGAAATCAAGAAAAAACGCCCCTGTTTGATAGTTTCGCCCGACGAAATGAACAAGCACTTGTCAACAGTAGTAGTTTGTCCCATCACCTCACAGTCAAAAAACTACCCTACAAGAGTTAGTTTTGATTTGGAAGGGGAAACTAATTGGATAGTAATAGATCAAATTCGAACCAAAGACAAGAGTCGAGTTACTAAAACCCTCGGACAATTAGACAA